>SLKR01000093.1 GCA_007134525.1 Bacteroidales bacterium
CGAAGACCCGCATATGGTGCACCAGTCTAAACATCTGCTAAGTGTGGCTCGCAAGCCCCGGTAAACATTTGCAGGCCATTCAGTCCGCATGTTTAAAAATGTTCCCCCATTGTGTAAGTTTTCTACAATAATAAACCCGGATATTTAAATGCTATTTACGTGTTTACTATTCCTGCTTCAGCCAGTAGCGGGCAGTAACTGACTGGCTGGTATCAAAAAATTTCAATTCGCCCGACACAAATGGTTTGCTAAGCTTGCTCAACTTTTCCTCGATATTCCCCGGCCCTACAATGGCTATTTTGTCAAAGTTTCTGATGTGTTTGAAATATACCTTGAAATCTTCCCAGAGGGCCGGTAACCCGATGCCTTCAATGTTTTTTATCTCAACATACAATTTACGTGTATCGTAATCCTTTTCAGTTTTCTCTAGCAGGGGTTTTAACTTGTCATAATCTGACTTTTCTATCTTACCTTCTGCCTGGAAGGCGATCAGGTTGTCTTGAGTGAAGTCCAGAATGTGAAACATACGTATGGTTTTTTAAGATTTCTACTAACTATTCTATATGAAAAAACCGTGCCCAAGAGGGATATGGATATTTTTTTCACTTGTCTGATTGTAATTACCATGAAAAAAATCGTTTATATTTGAAAATGACAGATTGATGCCTGAGGTGATTATTTAGATCCTTAAGCTGCCATTATGAAATCTTGCAGAAGAGTCTTTTCTTTTTTTTGCCTTTTTCTGACATCATTGCTATGTGACGGTCAGATAAAAGACATCGGGATACCATCAATAATAAATTACTCCAAAACATCAAGCACCTCAGGTGCGCAGAACTGGGATATTTCACAGAACCAGAGAGGCTATATGTATTTTGGAAACAACAATGGTGTGCTGGAATATGATGGTACGGGATGGACTGTCTACCCGGTTCCAAATCACTCAGTTGTAAGGTCGGTACATGCAGTCGGAGACACAATATATGCAGGCGCTTTTGAAGAAATTGGATTCCTGGCGCCTGATGAAACCGGAAGGCTTTCCTGGAACACTCTGAACCATCTTATCCCTCGAGAATACAGGCAGTTTTCAGAGGTCTGGCACATTTTTTCAATGCCAGATCGTGTTGTTTTTCAGTCATTCGACTATTTGTTTATTTATGAAAATGATACCATAAAGGTAATTGAACCACCCAGTGACCTCAGCCTTATGCATGACGCAAACGACAAATTATATGTCGCAGACAAGGAAAACGGCCTGCTGGTTTTTGAAAGCGACAGTTTGAGGCTCCTTAGTAATCATCCCGTATTTTTCCGGAATGAAGTACGCTTCGTAATGCCTGTTGATCAGACAAGGCTCCTTATTGGTACCTCAAACGAAGGTGTATTTGTCTGGGACGGCCAGAATCTGAGCCCCTGGGATGCAGATATAAATTCCCGGCTTATTCAGGACAACCTGTATTCGGGTGTCCGGCTTTCAGATGATCAGTTTGCTTTTGGCACCATTGGGAACGGCCTTTTTATAACTGAAAAAAACGGAGATCTGCTTCAGCATATAAACCGTTACAAAGGCCTGCAGAATAATACCATCCTCAGCATATTCGAAGACAAACGAAACAACCTGTGGCTTGGTCTGGACAATGGGGTAGATTATATCGAAGCCAGCTCTCCGCTGACATTTTTGAACTACAATTACAATATCGAAAGTAGTTATGCAAGTATCTTACATAATGATATTCTTTATGTTGGCACAAATCAGGGCCTGTATGCCATCAGCATCGATAACCTGCGGAACTCATTGGATACAGAACAGTCATTCAGCCTTATAGAAGGCACGGAGGGGCAGGTCTGGAAGCTGGAGGTCATCAATGACAAATTGTTGTGCGGACATAATTTCGGGTCATTCCAGATAGACGGCTTCCAGGCAAGAGAGATATCAGGTATTAGGGGTTTCTGGTCCTTTATCAGCCCTCCCGGGGTACAGGATACGTTAATTGCCGGTACATACACCGGGCTGGTAAGGTTTCTGAGAAGGGGAGACAACTGGGTATTTCTTGACGAGATTGAGGAGTTTAAAGAGTCGAGCAGGGAATTGTTCTTTGATCATAAAAACATGCTTTGGGTTTCGCATGGCTACCGCGGACTATACAAACTTGAACTCAGCAGGGATTTAAGCAGGGTCGGGATGGAGACGCTCTATTTTGACAGTCATGGTTTGCCCGGGTCACTGCCCTACAATATACAGATAGTGGATGATAGAATGTATATAACAACTCATGAAGGTATCTTTTCCTATAATCACGAAACAGACTCGTTTTCGGATACCAATGAATTAAACAGTCTTTTTTGGGATAAAGAGTTTATAGAAAAAATACATCAGGACAGGGAAGGGAACCTTTGGTATTTTACTAACGAATATATGGGGGTACTACGACTGCTTGAGGATGGAACATACAGGGATATAATTTCGCCATTCTTCAGGCTTAATGACCATATGATACCCGCCTTTCAGAATATTTATGTAAGCGACCGGCAAAATGTGTTTATCGGTTCGCTGAACGGACTTGTACACTATGATTCCAATATAATAAAGGATTACTCTTACCGGGAGGGTCTGTTTTTTCAGGAAGTGACATTTTATGGCAGACACGACCCGGTATCATTCTATTCATTTAATGATCTTACCAATAAATCGCAAGGAGGTGATATCAGGATGCCTTTTTCACTTAACTCCATTTCATTCAGGTTTACTACCCCGGTATTTGAGAATCCTGAAAAACTCAGGTTCTCTTTCCGCCTCAAAGGTCTGGAAGAGAACTGGTCAAACTGGGAGCCGGTAAACTTTAAAGAGTATACCAACCTGAGGGAAGGGAACTATGTTTTTGAAGTAAAGGCAAAGAATGCATATGGTGTTGAAAGTGCTGTGAGGCAGTTTCATTTTTCGGTTTCACCGCCCCTGTTGCGTTCAACCGGCGCATATATTGGCTATGTGCTGTTGTTTTTGGTTATTGTAGCTGTAAATGTTTATTATATACGCAGGCGTATACTCAGGGTAAGGCTCAGGGATAAACTAAAGCATGAAAAGAGGCTGGCCAGGCGTGAGCAGATATTCAAGGAGAAGAGCGCACTGAGTGAGAAAGAGATAATTCACCTTCGCAATGAAAGTCTGCAAAGCGAAATGCGCCACAAAAACCAGGAACTTGCCAATGCTACCCTTCACCTTATTCAGAAAAACAAGGCACTTAGAAACCTTAAGGATGAACTTACCCAGGTATTAAAGACCCTGCCGAAAGACAGCAATGAGAGGCAGCGTGTAACAAATCTGCTTAAGAAAGTTAATCGAGACCTTAAGAATGAAAAGAACTGGGAGCTGTTCAACAGCTATTTTGATGATGTCCACCAGGATTTTATTAACCGGCTTAAAACACAATATAGTGATCTTACTCCCAGGGAGTTGCGCTTATGCGCATATCTGCGTATGAATATTTCCACTAAAGAGATTGCACCACTGATGAATATCTCCATAAGAGGTGTGGAAATAAGCCGTTACAGGTTAAGAAAGAAACTGCAGCTAAACAAAAAAGAGAACCTGGCGGACTTCCTTATCTCTTTTTAGATCCCTTGTTATTAAATTCAATTGTGAGTCAGGATATCTGTTTTGAGAAACTATTTTTTATCGACTTGGTTGTATGTAATATTGTATATCAGATAATTAAAGATGGCCTGATGTAGTCAAGATGTATTTAATAATGCTGTTGCTGAGATTATGATGTATTATATTATTTGTAAGGGGTTGTTTTGGTTGGTATGTTTGTTTCGTTAAATATTAAATGATTATTAATTTTTCAACCAAAAACCAATCTTATGAAAGAGTTTAAATCACAAAAACGAATTATGCAGGTTCTTATGCTAATTGGAACTTTTGCATTTTTTGCACTTGCTTCGTGCAGCAAAGACGATGACGAAGAGCCGGCAGCAGATCCGGTTGCCAGTTTTCAGTATGAAATCAGCGAGGACAATTTCCTTGAGGTAAGCTTTATGAATTTCTCGCAGAATGCTGAAACCTATAACTGGAATTTCGGAGACGGCAACAGTTCAACCGAAGAGAATCCCACCCACATTTATGATGAGGAGGGCAACTATACGGTTGAGCTTATTGCTACCAACATTGATGGTGTTAGCAGGAGCTTCAGTGAGGTTATCGAACTACAGGATCCCTTTGAGGCACTTACCTTGCTAGCCGGCGAGACCTCCAAAACCTGGCGCCTTTACAGGATTGATCAAAGTATGGGAATTGGAGAAACTTTGGAAGATCCATACGCATGGTGGTTCTTAGAGAATGATGGCTCACGTCCTTGTAAATACCTCTGGGAATATACCTTCACAAGAGATATGGAGTATATTTTTGATGACAATGGCGTCTTCTGGGCAGAGTACGAGATCTGGGGTGGCGTAGATGGATATGAAGACACACCTCAATACGAAGACGGTTGTTTCGAAGCAATTCCCGAGAACATGGTTAATGTCTACGGAGATGATGTTAGCGCATGGTTAAGCGGCACTCACCAGTTTGAGTATGACCCATCAACGAATACTGTTACTTTGATAGGAGAAGGTGCATGGATTGGCCTTAGTAAACTTGGAACCGATGGCCACCACTCTGTACCTCAAAACAGTGTTTCCTTTAAAATTGATATTGAGGAACGTGATGGTTACGATCACATGGCTGTAACGTTTGAATATGACTGGGGTGCATGGCAATTTAACTATGCTTCTTACTCAGATCCTTCCCTTGAGCCTGAGGTGGTTACTGAACAAGAAGAAGTACCAGATCTTGAACCCATCACTCCTACAGCACTTGGACATACGTTTGAGTCTGCTGAAAGTTTCGAATTATTAGGTGAAATAGATGGTGGTGTATCGGTTATTACCCCGGGTGTGGATGATCCTGAAGATGCTGGTGCAACTAAAGTGGGTAAATTGGAAAGAACAGATGCTCAGTATCAGGAAGCCCAACTTAGAGTATCTCCTGAACCAAAGAATATTCAGTATGATAACTTCACTACAGTTTCTTTAGATGTATATCTGCCCAGCGGTAATGACTATGATCCGTTGACCAGAAAGTTAATTATCGGTTTTGGTGATGTACATACCACAACAGAGTGGTGGAACAGATTGATTCAACACGAATCAGATGAGTTAGCATTGGATGAATGGGTGACCGTGACATTTGAATTGGATAGTCCATCCTTCTCATCGACTGATGGTGAGACTGTGTACGACCGTGAAGATCTGGATATGGTATATATCCAAATTGGAGGCGGAGGTCATACAACACCAGGTGTTTTCTACATCCGTAACCTTATTTTTGAATAGCAGATGAATAACAAACAAACAATGGTCAGCCCTGCTGGCCATTGTTTGTATATAGATCATTTGTATGCAAGTGTTTAAGCTGCCATACCATCTTGCGCTTCTGTTTGTATTTATTCCTGCCATATGGTCTTGTGAGGATGATATAGACATTGACAATGGTGACCCGGGTAATCTCACGGTTGATGTTGAAACTGCAGATGACGGCAGCGGGCTTGTATTTATCCAGGCAAATGCAAATAATGCCACAGAGTATCAGCTCCGTATCGGTTCGGACGATCAGCCGGTCGAAGTAAATATAACCGGAAC
>SLKR01000156.1 GCA_007134525.1 Bacteroidales bacterium
CCGGTTAATTATTGTTAATATAATTGAGATCATTTTATCATTTTGATTATTATTGTAATAAGTTTAATAAATGTGACAACAATCACGAACTGTATTCTAAAACCAAAATAATACAGCAACTATTCTAAATTATGGAAGCAAAATTTTCACCGGTAGTAAAAGATGTTATAACCTACAGCCGAGAGGAAGCACTGAGGAACGGAAATGACTATATAGGTATAGAGCATTTTTTACTCGGGCTTATAAGAGAAGGAGAGAACGTGGCTGTACAGGTTCTGAACCAATTGGGAGTGGACCTGCTTCAGTTGAAGAAGACCATTGAAAAGACAATAAAGGGAAAGTCGCCCCAGACACGCAATCTTGAGAATATTCCACTTGTTAAACAGGCAGAAAGGGTATTAAAGATAACATATCTGGAAGCCAAGCTGTTCAACAGTGAGCTTATCGGAGCAGAACACCTGCTGTTGTCTATCTTGAAAGACAATGACAATCTGGCAACAAGGCTTTTAACCCAACAGGGGGTAGATTACCAGCTAGTAAGGGAGGAGATAAAGAGTCTGCAGAACGACCCCGGAGACGAAGTTAAACCTGATGATATCAGGGATGAGCTGACTCCAAGTGAAGATGATGAAGCAGCTGAAGGGGGTGGATTTGGCTCATCAATGAAAAAGGGGAGCGAAAAGTCAAGTACCCCGGTATTGGATAACTTTGGCAGGGATCTTACCAGGGCGGCAGAGGAAGACCGCCTCGACCCTGTTGTAGGCAGGGAAAAGGAACTTGAAAGGATTGCCCAGATACTATCACGCCGCAAAAAGAACAACCCTATACTTATAGGTGAACCTGGTGTGGGGAAATCGGCAATTGCAGAGGGTCTCGCCCTGAGGATAGTGCAACGCAGGGTGAGCAGGGCCCTGTTTAATAAAAGGCTTGTTACACTTGATCTGGCTTCTCTTGTAGCCGGCACAAAATACAGGGGCCAGTTTGAGGAGAGGATGAAAGCACTTCTCAATGAGCTTGAAAAGAACCCCAATGTGATACTTTTTATTGATGAACTGCATACCATAGTGGGTGCCGGAGGTGCCTCAGGGTCACTGGATGCATCAAATATGTTCAAGCCTGCCCTTGCAAGGGGCGAGATACAGTGCATTGGCGCTACCACCATGGATGAGTACCGTCAGCACATTGAGAAGGACGGAGCACTCGAAAGACGTTTCCAGAAGATAATAATCGACCCCACTACTGCAGAACAGACAATTGAGATATTGAATAACATCAAATCCAAATATGAGGATCACCACCTTGTGCGTTACGGTGAGGATGCAATAAAGTCTTGCGTTTATCTTACCGACCGGTATGTAAGCGACAGGTATCTGCCCGACAAGGCCATTGATGCCATGGATGAGGCAGGTTCAAGGGTGCATATTACCAATATACGTGTACCTGAAGCCATCATAAATGTTGAAGGTCAGATTGACAAGGTAAGAGAAGAGAAGACCAGGGCAATAAAGAGCCAAAAGTATGAGCAGGCCGCCAAGTTCCGTGATCAGGAAAGGGAACTGATAGACCAGCTGGAGGCTGAAAAGCGCAAATGGGAAGAAGAATCTCAGCTGCACCGTGAACAGGTTACAGAACAGAATGTATCTGAAGTGGTGTCGATGATGACGGGCGTGCCGGTTCAGCGTATTGCGCTGAATGAGGGCGAGCGCCTGATCAATATGGAAAAGGACCTTGAAAAGAGTGTTGTAGGACAGAGTGATGCCTTAAGGAAGATCGTAAAAAGCATCAGACGGAATCGTGCAGGGCTCAAGGATCCTGCAAAACCGATAGGTTCTTTTATTTTCCTCGGACCTACCGGTGTGGGCAAAACCCACCTGGCTAAGGTGTTGTCTCATCATCTGTTCGACTCAGAAGATGCCATAATAAGGATAGATATGAGTGAATATATGGAGAAGTTCGCTGTCAGCCGTCTGGTTGGTGCTCCTCCCGGTTATGTCGGTTACGAAGAAGGCGGGCAGCTTACCGAGAAGGTAAGAAGGAAACCATATTCTGTTCTGCTTCTTGATGAGATTGAGAAGGCACATCCGGATGTTTTCCACCTGCTGCTGCAGATGCTTGATGATGGCCAGCTTACCGACAGCCTGGGAAGAAGGGTCGATTTCAAGAATACCATAATAATAATGACCTCTAACATAGGTTCAAGACAGCTGAAAGACTTCGGAATGGGCGTGGGCTTCAACACACCGGCACGCCAGGCTGCTTCTAAGGAATATACCCAGAGTGTTATAGAGAATGCTCTTAAGAAAACCTTTGCCCCTGAATTCCTTAACCGTGTTGATGATGTTGTAATATTTGATGCATTGCAGAAGGAGCATATATTCAAAATCATCGACATTGAGCTCAGGAAGTTGTTCAAGCGTATTGATGACCTTGGTTATCAGATACAGCTTACCGACAGGGCCAAGGAGTTCATTGCAGATAAGGGATGGGATCCTTCTTTCGGTGCACGACCGCTGAAAAGAGCCATACAGAAGTACCTTGAGGATCCGCTTGCCGAAGAGATCATTCGCAGCAATATCTCTGAAGGGGATGTAATTGAAGTAGATTACAAAAAAGAAGCAGAGGAGGTATCAATAAGGGTAGTCCCCGCCAAAAAAGCTAAGCCGCCCGGAGAGAAGGAAGACAAAAAAAAGGCAAAAAGTGATTAAGTAGTAAGCGCCCGGTCCGATAAAGGCCGGGCGCTTTTTCTGCTGCGCTAGAACTTATATGTATTGTCATCTATAATCTTGGCAGCTATACGGCGGCGGGCTTCCTTGGTGTTTACCCCCCTTGCATCGGTAAGTATTTCCGTAGCCCTTACAAGTTGAAGCATATCATCTCCCTGATCTATAGAAAATATTGCATCCATGGCAAGTTTCCTTACCTTGTTTACTGAATCATAGACGTAAACATCAAGAATATCCCTGTATATACCGGCAGCTCCGCCTTTGCTGCTTTCTGTCTTCTCTGTCCTGAGTGCAAGAGATTCGGCAATATATACTTCACTTATAATATCGGCTATGTTGTTCAGCACTTCCTGTTCACGTACCAGTTTCCTGCCAAAAGCCTTGATGGCCTTGTGGGTTACCAGCATCACCACTTTTTTGAGGTTTCTTATATTTCTTTTCTTCTCCTCAAAATAGGTTTCTCCCTCTTTGCTGCCGTCATTTATACCTTCAATATCACTATAAAGCTTTTCGGCCTCTCCCATAAGGTCGTAATCTCCCTTCTGTGCCCGTTTGATCGCCGTATCGGTAATCAAAAGCCGGTTGATCTCGTTGGTACCTTCGAATATCCTGTTTATCCTGGAATCCCGATAACCCCTTTCAACATTCATCTCAGATGAATACCCCATACCTCCATGGATCTGTACAGCCTCATCAACTATAAAGTCAAGAACTTCCGAACCATATACCTTGAGGATTGCATCCTCTACAGCATAATGGCTGATCGCCTCAATTGCGGCACGGCCTTCATCGCATTCCTGTTTTGCCTTCAGTTTTTCCATCAGGCCGTCTATGTCGTTGCTGACCCTGTAAATTGCAGCTTCGTGAGCATATATCCGTATTACCATCTCAGCCAGCTTGTGCTGGATTGATCCGAAAGTAGAAATAAGGCATCCGAACTGCTTACGTTCGTTGGCATATTTTACAGAATCCGTAATAGCGTTTTTCGCAGCACCAATTACATTTGCACCGAGTTTCATGCGGCCCATATGCAGTATACTAAGGGCTATCCGGAACCCCTCTCCCCTATCTCCAAGGAGATTTTCAACCGGTACCTTTACGTCATTGTAATAAATCTGAGCAGTTGAGGATCCCTTTATTCCCATTTTATGCTCATCCGGGCCAATAACTACTCCCGGCAGATTGCTGTCAACTATGAAGGCACTAAGAATACGGTCTTTGTCTATTTTTGCGAATACTACCTGTGTATCGCAGAATCCCGCATTGGTTATCCACATCTTCTGGCCGTTAAGTATATAGTGCTTGCCGTCTTCAGAAAGGGTGGCGGTTGTTTTACCTGAGTTGGCATCACTTCCTGCTCCCGGCTCAGTGAGGCAATAGGCTCCAAGTAGCTCCCCGGTTGCCAGTTCGGTAACATATTTCTGCCTCTGGTTTTCGTTTCCGTAATACATGATAGGCAGGGTTCCTATGCCGCAGTGCGCCATGAAAGCAACAGAGAAAGAATATCCTGCACCGATCGTTTCTGCCGCAAGCATCTGGGTTACAAACGACTGCCCGAATCCACCGTATTCCTCAGGAATTGAAATTCCCATCAGCCCGAGTTCACCCGACTTTTTAAGTATCTCCTTCATAAGTTCCCTGTCTCCCTGGTCGAGCTTGTCAAGATTCGGGTAAACTTCTGCCTCCAGAAAATCCCTGCAGGTCTGGGCGATCATTCTCTGCTCTTCGTCAAACTCTTCGGGTACAAAAATTTCCTGAGCATCAGATTCCCTTACAAGGAATTCACCGCTTTTCAGATATTCTTTCTTATCCATGATGTTCTGTTACTTTTTATGTTTTTAAAATCCCAGTGACTGGGCGATCAGTTCAGCAATATCGTAGTTCTTTACCTCTTCCTCACGGTTTTTGTACTTTATGCCATCGGTCATCATGACCATACAAAAAGGGCATGATGTAGCAATTATACCTGGGTTTACCCTCAGGGCCTCTTCGGTGCGTTCAATGAATATCTCCTTATCCCCTTTCTCTGCCTCCTTAAACATTTGCCCCCCTCCGGCCCCGCAGCAGAGTGCGAAATGACGGTTCCTTTCCATTTCAATCAGGTTTGCACCAAGAAGCCTGAGTATATTCCTCGGGGAGTCGGTAATATCATTGGCTCTGGCAAGATAGCACGGATCGTGAAATGTAACCCTGGTCCCCCTGAATTTTTCAAGCTCGGGTATGATCTTTCCTGCCGATATCCCAGCTTCAATGAATTCAAGGTATGTAATTACCTCGTAATTGCCTCCCAGCTCAGGATATTCGTTTTTGAAAACATTGTAGCAGTGAGGGCAGATGGTAATGATCCTGTTTATTCCGTATGATTCAAAAAGCTCAATGAGTTGCAGGGCCTGCATCTGGAAAAGCATTTCATTTCCTGCACGTCTTGCCGGGTCGCCTGTACAGGTTTCTTCAGTGCCGAGTACAGCATAACTTACCCCTGTATGGTTAAGTATTGAGGCAAATGCCCTGGCAACTTTTTTATACCTGTCGTCAAATGCGCCTGCACATCCCACCCAGAAAAGATATTCCGGCTTTTCGCCCCTGGCTGCAAGTTCAGCCATAACAGGCACTTCAATTTTTTCTTTTACAGACATTTTGATTAATGTTGTTTTTCAGTTTCCCGTCCATCCAAGGCGGTCTTCGCTTGAGAACTGCCAGGGTGCTCCATTATTCTCAATATTCGAAAAAGTTGCATTAATCTCGCCCGGACCGGCAGCCTTTTCCATTACCTGGTAACGTCTGAGTTCGAGAATAACTGCAAGGGGATCAATATTGACAGGACACTCCTTTACACATGCATTGCAGGTAGTGCAGGCCCAGATCTCTTCATCGGTAATGCGTTGAAAAAGATCTTTTCCGTCAGACATATCACCTTTGTTCTTTCTTCTGTATCTGCCCAGCTCTTCCGTTCTGTCTCTTACGTCCATTACTACCTTTCTGGGTGAGAGTTTTTTACCGGTGATATTTGCAGGACAGCTTGAAGTACACCTGCCACACTCCGTACATGTATATGCATCCATAAGGTGTTTCCAGGTAAGGTCTGTTGCATCCTTTGCCCCGAACTGTTCCACTTCCTCATCCTCTTCAGTACCGCCAGCTTCTGCGCCTGACGGATCAAGCATCAGTTTTACCTCATTTGTAATAAATGGCATGTTTACCATTTTGCCAATTGGCTCAAGCCTTGAATAATATACATTCGGAAATGACAGCAGTATGTGAAAATGTTTGGAATAGGGAATGTAATTTAAAAATATAAGTACACCAACAATGTGGAACCACCAGGCCGATCTTTCAAGTGCAACAAGTCCTGAATCTGACATTCCTGCAAAAAGAGGATGCAGCATATCACTTATAAAAAAGCTACCCGTAACGGCATAATATTCGTTACCCCTGAACTGTAAAATGCCGTCTGCTGCATTCATTACCAGTACGGAACTCATCAGCAGTATCTCCGTTACCAGAATTATATTGGCGTCAGAGCGGGGCCACAGCGTCATTTCACTTGTCCGGAATCGTCTTAACCTTAAAAGGTTTCTTCTTGCAAGAAAAATAACACAGGCAAGTATTACGAGTACTGCCAGAATTTCAAACAGGGAAATCAGAACCGGATATACATTCCCAAGGAACAAAAGTGCCCTGTGAGTGCCGAAGATGCCGTCGAAAATAATCTCAAGCATCTCAATATTTATAACTATAAAACCAACGTATACGAAAATGTGAAGTATGGCCGAAACCGGCCTTGAAGTCATCTTTGACTGTCCTATGGCAACGCGTGCCATTGTCTTCCACCTGCGTGGCTTCTGGTCATTAATTTTGATGCTCTTGCCCATCCTGATATTACGGGCAATATGCCTGACATTGGCCGAAAACAAAAATACGGCAAGGATAAACAGCAGGCTGAAAATAAGATTTGCTATCATCTGGCTACCGGCTTGTACAGATTTATATTATGGCTCAGGCTGATTTTGATTCCCTTAATGCTTCAAGTAGTTTTGGCAGTACCTTTGATGCATCTCCTACTATGCCGTATTGTGCAGCGTCAAATATTGGTGCATCCTTGTCGTTATTGATCGCAACAATGATCTTGGAAGCAGATATTCCGGCAAGGTGCTGGGTTGCTCCCGATATGCCTATGGCAAAATATAGGTTAGGGGCGATTATCTTTCCCGTTTGCCCTGTGTGCTCTTCATGAGGCCTCCAGCCCTCGTCTGAAACCGGTCTTGAACAGGCAGTTGCACCTCCGAGCAAACTGGCAAGTTCTTCAATCGGAGCCCAATTGTCAGGTGACTTCATACCCCGGCCGCCCGATACAACGATTTCGGCGTCTGTTAACAGAAGCTTTCCACTCTGTTTTTCAACTTCCCTTACTTCCACCTGGCTGCTGTAGCCTTCAACTTCAATATTCTCGATACTTAAATCGCCTGGGTTTTCACTAAGGTCAAAAGAGTTCTGGGCAAGTGTAAGTATCTTTTTCCCTGTTTTCAGCTCTATACTGGCAATGGCACTTCCGGAAAAAACCCGTTTTTTGATCACGAAAGGGGAAGTGCTTTCCGGCAGATCCGTTACGGCTGAAGCTATTCCCGCCTTAAGCCTCACTGAGAGTCTGGGGGCGACAGCCTTGCCAGCATTATTATTTGCCATTACGATAAGCTCTGCATTCTCCTTTTCTGCAGCATCAGCTATTATCTTTGAATATATTTTTGTATCGAATTGATCAACAGCCCCGTTTTCAGCTTTCAGGACCCTTCTGATGCCATAGTTACCGAGCTTTTTAAGCTCATCATCTTCCACCTTCCCTATTGAAACAGCAGTAACCTCCATACCAAGCTTTTCAGCAAGACCAGAGGCATATGAAGCCAGCTCAAAGGTGAATTTCTTGAATTTTCCGTCCCAGTTTTCTGTATATACTATTACTGACATGCTTTATATTTCTATTATGTGTTAAGATTCAGATAACTTTTGCCTCATTCTGAAGCAGTTCTATCAGCTCTGCGGGATTTTCAGGATCGACGAACTTGCACGCAGGCCTTGGTTTTGGCGGTTCAAACTCCTTTACCTCAGTAAGTAGCCCGGTGTCTGATGCCCCGACCACCTGAATGGGCTTTTTGCGGGCCATCATAATTCCTCTCATAGCTGCAATCCGTGGTTCTTTTGCGATACCTTTCTGAACTATACCTACGAATGGAAGCGGAACACCAAGTGACTCCTTTCCTCCGTCGATCTCACGGGTTACAATAGCCTTACCCTCTCTCAGCTCAAGATGTGATATACCCGAAACAGATGTGTAGTCAAGATGCTCTGCCAGCATTCCGCCAACGTTAGATCCATTGTAGTCGCTTGATTCAATACCGCAAAGTATTACATCAAAAGATTCTGATTTTACAAGTTCTGCAAGCTGCGCGGCAACCTGGTATGCATCCCGGGCATCGGTGTCAACCCTGTAAGCATCATCAGCCCCAATCGCAAGTGCCTTGCGTATTGTAGCTTCATTAGCAGCAGGCCCAACATGGGCAACTGATACTTTGCTGACCCCGCTGGAGGCGTCTTCTTTAATCTCGAGAGCCCTTGTAAGTGACAGTTCGTCCCAGGGATTAATCACCCACTGTATCCCTGCTGTATCAAGCTTTGTATTGTTCTCTGTGAATTTGACCTTGGTAGTGGTATCAGGAACTTGTGAGATACAAACTAAAATATTCATTTATAAGGATTTAGATTTTGTGTTAATATAATGGTATACGGTTACCTGCTAAAAAGCGGTTACAAATATAACAATTATTGAAAACACAATAATTTTAATGATATACGTTGAAAAGCGGGGATGTCAGGATTTTTTCCTTTTCTTCTCCCCCATAACCCTTTCCCTTTCTTCAATATCTTCAAAGCATTCGCCCTGGCAGGTAAAACAGCTTTTTATAAGCCTTTCACTAATTCCCATTGTAGAATAACCACCATCGTGGAAAAGGTTCTGCATAGTGACTTTACGGGTCATGTCTGAGAACATCATTACGCAGTAATTGGCACAATCTTCTGATGAAGCATTTCCAAGAGGCGACATGCATTGGGCGTAGGAATAGAAGCTCTTGAATCCTCCAACCCCGGTGCCGGCAGTAGTAATCGTTGGAGACTGGGAAATTGAATTTACCCTTACTTTCTTTTTAATGCCGTAATGGTAACCGAAACTCCTGCATATTGACTCCAGCATCGCCTTGGCCTGGGCCATATCGCTGTATGTCGAAAAAGTCCTTTGAGCAGCGATATATGAAAGTGCAAGTGCCGAGCCCCATTCATTTATGGCATCCATCTTGTAGGCCACTTGCAGGAGTTTGTGAAATGAGATCGCAGAGACATCCAGGGTCTTGTTAAGGTAGTTGTAATCAAGGTCGGTATAATTCAATCCTTTCCTTACATTTGGTGACATTCCGACCGAATGGAGAAGAAAGTCAATATTTCCTCCGAGCACCGTCCTGCTTTCCTGAAATAGCTGCTCAATTTCATCCACCTGTGTAAGATCGGCAGATATAACCTCACTGTTGGTCTGCTTGCCCAGTTCAAATATATCACCCTTTCTTAGTGCAATGGGTGCATTTGACAGTACGAATTCAGCACCCTGCTCATGTGCTTTTTCTGCAACCTTCCAGGCTATTGAATTGGAATCCAGGGCACCAAGGATAATACCTTTTTTACCCTTCAACAGGTTTTGTATCATATTTCTATATTTATATAGTTAGTGTTCTCTGTTAAAGATAAGTTCTTTTGCCGTTTCTACCATGCTGTCCGAGGGTTTTTTACCTCCAAGCATCTTTGCTACTTCAGAGATTCGTTCATCTTTCTCAAGTGCCTTAAGGTGTGTATGGGTCTTTCCGTTCTCAACCTGTTTGTAAACCAGAAGATGAGATTTTCCCCTTGATGCGATCTGAGGAAGATGGGTTATTGCAATTACCTGCATGTTTACGGACATATGTTTTAGGATACTGCCAACCCTTGTACTGATCTCCCCGGATATACCGGTATCTATCTCATCAAAAATAATTGTCGGAAGCAGGGTTTTTTGTGATATCATACTCTTTATGGCCAGCATAACCCTTGAAAGTTCACCTCCTGAGGCAACTCTTGAAATATCCTCCAAATCCCCCCCAACATTGGCATTGAACAGGAATCTCAGACTGTCCTCACCTTCAGGCATGAGAGTTCCCGAGCTTTTGAGGCTGGCCGTAAATCTAGCCCCGGGCATGCCAAGCTCTTTGAGGATAAGCGTTATCTCATTTTCAAAATCAGGTATCGCTTTCTTTCTCAATTCTGACAGAACCGAAGCATTATCTTTTAGCTGCCTGCCAAGTGCATCAACCTCCCTCTCAAGTACATGAACTCTTTCACCTGCAGTGGAGGCTGAATCAATTTTTTCCCTGAAACCATCCCTTATACCAGTAAGCTCCTTAACATTTATGGCGTTGTGTTTCATCAGCAGGCGGTTTATGGTATCAAGCCTTGATTCCAACTCATCTGCCCTTGAAGGGTCATGCTGAACACTGTCTCTGATACCGAATAGTTCTCCGGCAATATCCTTTGTTTCAATCATAACGGAATCAAGCCTCGCGATCATATCCTCATAGTCCTTACCGAATCTGGCAAGTGGTTTCAGCAGGCCTGCCACCTCACCCATTATCCCGAGTACATTTTGTTCGCTCTCCTGCAGCATATGAAGGCTTTTTTCGAGGCTGTATATTATCTCACCGGCGTTTTTTACAATACCGAGCTCCTCCTCAAGCCTGTCGTATTCCTCCTGATCCAGCTTAGCTGCGTTTAATTCGTCGAGCTGGTACTGATAATAATCAAGGTCGGCCCTGGCTTTCTGAACTTCTTCCGTTGCGGCAGACAGATCACTTTGCTTTTTCCTGTAATCCCTGAATAGGGTCTTGTATTCTCCGGTTTTTTCAATTATCCCAGCATAGGAGTCGATTACCGCAAACTGGAACGAAGAGCTCCCCACCATAAGGCTCTCGTGCTGAGAGTGTATATCTATAAGCCTTTCGGAAAGAAGTTTCATTACCTGAAGGGTAACCGGTGTGTCATTTACGAAAGCCCTGGATTTTCCCTTTGGGTTGATTTCCCTGCGGAAGTAGCTTAGACTCTCATAATCAAGGTCATTTTCTTCAAACAGACTCCTGATCTGAATATTGCTGAGATCGAAGGTCCCCTCAATAATGCATTTTTTGGTTTTGTCAAGAAGTATACCGGTATCTGCCCTCTCTCCTAATATCATAGACAAAGCTCCCAGCAAAATTGACTTGCCGGCGCCTGTCTCTCCGGTTATCACCGTAAGCCCGTCATTGAATTGTGCATCAAGCTTGCTGATCAATGCATAATTCTCGATCATCAGGTGTTTAAGCATACCAGTAAGAAGATAATGTTGACAAGCAAATATAGCAAACTTTCTTTTGCCTAGTTCCGGTCTGCAATCCTGCGGTATTTGGAGCTGTTTGACGGGTCAATCTCTGAAAGGATCTCAATGGCCTCGTTCTGTTCCATTACGGGTGCCTCTGAAAAAAGATTTACAAGTTCATCACCCTTTGCCGTCATAACAACCTGCAATAGCAGAGAACCGGGTCTGTCCCTGTGTGCCCTTTGCAGCTGTTCAAGAGACTTCATGATCTCAGAACGACCCATGTCAATGTTGTCTGTCATAGTATCAAAGCCACGGCGGTGGTAAACGTACATGGCTTCACGAATTGGCCTGTACCTGTTATCCAGGAGGTTATCTACAAGCCAGTAACGGTTTCTCTGGCTCTCAAATGATTTCCAGCCTCTTTCAGAGGCATTCTGTGCCTGATTTACAATATTCCGGGCCTGTTCAAAGAATGGCGTTCCGCCAAGGGGCGAAAAAGTGTCGAAGTCAAATCCGAGTATTAAGTAAACGTAATAGGCAATTACAGATGTTAGATTTGAGCTGAACGTATTTTCAGAATATTCTAAAGGTTGGTGCTCCCGGTAACGGAATTCAAAATCACGGTCGCGATGATTAAAAACAGGGCTGTTGTATGCAGTTTTATAAATTGGTCTCCTCGACTGTACCTGAATGCTGGCTCTATATTCATCTCCGCCAGTGCGGTCTTCAATTGTTATTTGTATTGAGGCTTCTATCCTTTCACTTGTTTCAAACTCGTAAGGTGTCCAGTTGGTCTGATTTACAAACTCTCTCAACTCAGTGCGGAGTGTCTGCATAACTTGCCTTTCGGTTTCTGACATCCCCGGAGTTGATATAGAGATCTGGCAGTTGAGCTCCTGTGCATTAACACCTGTTGTACCCAGCAGAATTAATGAGATTAAAACAATTGTTTTTATTTTCATATTACAAAAGGTGTTTTTCAAGTTTGTCAACTATATCTGCTGCCGCTTCTTCCTTGCTCTTTAAAGGATAACGGAAAACTTCCCCCTTATTGTCTAAAATTGTGATCTTGTTTGTTGAATATGAAAAACCTGCCCCCTTGTCATTAAGTGAGTTCAATACAATAAAATCAAGGCGTTTTGACTGCAGCTTACTCCTTGCATTTTCTTCCTCGTTATCTGTTTCAAGCGCAAATCCAGCCAATACCCTCGAACCTTTTGACCTGCCCATTTCAGCAAGTATATCCTTTGTCGGGACAAGCTCCAGTGTCAGTTTATCACGGGTTTTACCTGACTTCTTTATTTTTTCCTGTCTTGCCTTTTCTGCTTTATAATCAGCCACGGCTGCTGCCATAATTGCTGCATCGCATAATGGGAAAAGCTTCATACATAAATCATGCATCTGTTCTGAAGAGCGAACATAGGTCAATTCAACATTTTCAGGCGGGGCAACAGATACTGGGCCTGATACAAGATCCACTTTTGCTCCCCTTGACTGAAGCTCAGCTGCAATAGCATATCCCATACGACCTGAAGAGTTGTTGCCGATATACCTTACAGGGTCAATATCCTCATATGTTGGTCCCGCAGTAACCAGTATCCTTTTCCCGGCTAATGCATTTCCCTTGCCTTCGTTTATACCCCTGAAAAATGCCGATACCCTGTCAAATATAAGGTCCGGCTCTTGCATCCGGCCCTTGCCCTCCCAGCCACATGCCAGATAGCCTTCTGCAGGTTCTATTAAATCCACTCCATTATCCTTAAGTATACGAAGGTTTCTTTTTACCGAGAAATGTTCATACATGTTGCAGTTCATGGCCGGAGCCACAAAAAGCTGACGGTTAAAGGCAAGGAGAGAAGTTGACAGAGCATCATCAGCAATACCTGATGCCAGCTTGCCTATTATATTCGCAGTGGCTGGTGCGAGAACAAACACATCACCCCATTCACAAAGGGCTATATGTTCGGTTGAATAATCATTGGAAGGACTGAAAACCTCATCGTAAACCCTGTTGCCTGAAAGAGACTCAAGGCTCACTTTTGTAATAAACTCAAGGGCATTCCTCGTGGCCACAACCCTTACCTCCGCACCTGCCTTTTTGAAGAGCCGTATCAAAAAGGCCGCTTTATAGGCGGCAATTCCGCCTGAAACACCCAATATTACCTTTTTTCCTTCCACAAGGTGCACTGATTTGTATAAAAAAAGCCTGTATGGAAATACTTCCATGGCACAGGCCTGGTATTAATCGCAATTACTTCTGATCCTTATCTGCTTCGGGAAGCCTGAAGTAAACATTATTGTCAATAAACTCAGAAATAGCAATCAGACTGGGTTTTGGAAGCTGTTCATAATATTTTGCGATTTCTATCTGCTCACGGTTTTCGAATACCTCTTCCAGGTTGTCGGTTGAACTGGAAAACTCCTCAAGCTTGGAGTTAAGCTCCTCTTTCATTTCCTGACCGATCTGGTTGGCCCTTTTCGAAATAATCACAACCGACTGGTATAGATTTGCTGTGTCCTTGTCGAATTGCCTGAGATCACGTGTTACAGTTGTAATCTCTGCTTTTAGCTTTTTATAGTCCATTATTCTCGTTGTTGATGATTGTTTTCAATATGATAATGCATAAAGTTAAGTTTACCCGGTCTGCTGTGCTTCCTGCGATCTGTTTTCGCGGAATGAGGCTATTACTTCTGTTGCCCTCTCATGCATGCTTTTTGCTTCTTCGATGAATTCACTATCCGGGTAACGCCCGGCAAATGCGTTATAGGCTGAGACCACATTTTCAAAACGCTCTTCCTGTCTTTGGAGTATACTGTTGGCTGCAAATTCATAATAAGCCTTGATGGTAAGAAACATAGCCTCTTCCCTGTATCTGGTGTCGGGAAAATCCCTTATCATTGTTTCAAAGGTAGTAGCAGCAGCCTGGTAATCCGATATATTATAATACATCTCTCCGGTCTTGAACCGTTTTCTTTCGAGCTTATGCCTTAGTTCATCAATCAGTTCATTTGCATTGCTGACCCTGTCACTTCCGGGATACCTGTTGATAAAATTCTGAAGCTCCCTGATAGCCTGCCTTGTGTTTGACTGATCGAGTGAATATCTGGGCGACTCCAGATACTGGCAATATGCGCTCAGAAAAAGGAATTCCTCTGCATGCTCGCTTTGCGGATAAGCATCAACGAAAGATTTGAAATAATGGCTTGCCAGGGTGTACTCACGGTTCCTGAAGTGTGCCATGGCAAAATAGTAATTTATTGTCTGTGCATGGGCGGTACCCCTGTAGATTGGCATTATATCGGCAAACAGTGTTATTGCCCTGCTGTAATCACCTTCTTCATAATATTCCAGAGCTTTCTCATACTTCAGCTCATGATCGTCGCTCTTGAGCAGCTTCTGGTACTGGCTGCATGATTGTCCGGAAACAAGCATTGCAAGCATAATGAAACCAAACAGCCATTTTGCCCCCAATAATTTTTGCATGTACTATTGCGCCTTTTAGTTGTGTTAAACATAGTATTAATTGCCCTGGCAATTAATCTGCAAAGGTAAGAATTTATAATTACAATCAATCCAAAAAAAACTTAAATGAAAAGCCGGAACATTGATAATCAGGCAGTTTTTATCTCAAGACCTGCAAACATAAGAAAACCCTTTATAACCAGCACCTTTTCAGGGTCACCCGGAGAGCTCACCGATGTCTTTATCCTTTTGTCGGATACACCGGCCAGTATTGTGGTCATATCACTTCTGATTGTCCAGTCATTGGGGATATACAAATCAACGCCACCAAAAACACAGGAAACATTCAGAATATTATCCCCGGGGGATAGCTTGCACTCCCTGAAATGCAGGTCAGACCCTCCAAAAATGCATACTATCTCCCCTCCCCTAAAACTATCAGATCTTATAAGCCTGCTTCCGCCGCTGAATATATGTACTGCCTGTAGTTCACTGGATGTATCCACATTCCGGCTGTTCCATCTTTTTTCCCATCTGCGTTTTTTTTTGCTGCGAATTCTCGGAAACAGAAGCAGCAATCCGGCAATTACAAGCAGCAATGGAATTGCATATCTTATCATCTGACCAAGGCCTATCCCGAAAATATCACGGGCCAGGAAAGCTGCACCGATAATAAGCAGTGTCAGCCCTGTATTACGGTTACCTCCCGAAAAAAGGAGGAAAAGGCCGAATATTATAAGTATCATCTGCCATGAGAAAAAATAGGCCGGAATGTTGAATGGAACCTCAATACCACTTAAACGCAGAAACAGCAATGCACCCGCAAGTACAAAAAGCAGTCCGATTAGTATCCTCAGTAATCGTGTTGGCTTCATCTTTAGTTGGTTTACTTAATTTAACACCAGATAAAATATTTTGTAAAAGTAGCAAAATTTCAGTTTAAATAATCTGTCAGATAAGTAAACATAAAGTGTTATATTATTGTTTTTCTAAAAATTCATCTATAAAGATATAATATGATCCCATTCAGATCATTCCTTAGAATCAAAATATTGCATCTAATACTGTTGTTTAAGTTATTTTTCCTCCCTGCCGGCGAGCTTGCTGCAGTTTCCATAATTAATGAATTACAGGATCAGGGTCGCGGCAGGATAAGTGGTAGAGTATTTGACAGTTCAAACAACCAGGGACTTCCATTTGTGAACCTCATTATTGAGGGCACGACGACCGGAAGCACTACAGACCTGGACGGTAATTTTCTGTTTACCGGGGTTGAACCCGGTTTTGTGAGGTTGCGTGTATCCACTGTGGGTTATGAAACTGTCATTAGCCGGGAGTTCATGGTTTCCTCAACCAGGACAGCAAATATCGATATCGGCATTAAACAGACGAGCGTCGAGCTTGAAGCAGTTGAGGTTAGGGTCTCTCAGTTTGAAAGGAGTACAGACAGCCCGGTGTCACTCAGAAGACTTGGAATAAAAGAAATAGAGAAGAGCCCAGGAGGTAACAGGGATATATCAAAGGTAATTCAGGGCTTGCCAGGAGTTGCATCTACCCCGGCATTCCGCAATGATGTTATTGTAAGGGGCGGGGGGCCTGCAGAGAATAGTTTTTTTCTCGACGGGATTGAAATACCGAATATCAACCATTTTGCCACACAGGGAGCAAGCGGAGGCCCGGTGGGTATTATCAACACCGACTTTTTAAGGGAGGTTGAAATGTATTCTGGGGCATTCCCTGCATCAAGGGGAGATGCCCTTAGTTCGGTCTTTGAGTTCAGGCTAAATAACGGAAACACGGAAAGGACAAACCTCCAGGCAACCCTGGGTGCAAGTGATCTTGCACTAACTGCTGATGGTCCTCTTGGTGAGAATACAACCTTCATGGTTTCAGCAAGGCGCTCCTATCTGCAGTTTTTGTTTGATATAATCGGATTGCCGTTTCTTCCGACATACAATGGCTTTCAGCTGAAAACAAATACCAGGATAAATGATAATTCAACATTAAGTATAATAGGAATAGGCGCAATTGACAGATTCGCCCTTAATCTCAGTGTAAACGAAACACCTGAACAGAGGTTGCTGCTGGAATCCCTTCCTGTGAACGAACAGTGGAACTATGCTCTGGGTGCTGTTTACCGCAGGTTCAGATCAACAGGTACAGAAACCTGGGTAATCAGCAGGAATATGCTCAGAAATATGGCCTATAAGCACCCTGGTAATGATGAATCAATCCCCCGCATACTTGATTACGAATCAGACGAAATTGAGAATAAGTTCAGGTACGAACGATCACTGCCCCTGGGAGAATACAGCCTGAATCTTGGTGGCGGGGGTGAATATGCAAAATACAGTAATTCTACCTTTCAGCAGGTATTTTTAAATAACAACATAGAAAGCCTTAATTACAATACCGACCTTGAACTCTTCAAGTGGAGCCTTTTTGCACAACTGTCACGTTCCGTTTTAAATGAAAGGCTAACCCTCTCATTTGGGCTCAGGAGTGATGCGAACTCTTACTCATCCTCAATGTCCGGTCTGATTGACCAGTTGTCACCACGTTTATCGGCCTCATACAAACTACGGGAATACCTCTACCTGAATTTCAATACCGGAAGGTATTACCAGCTTCCCGCCTATACTACTCTGGGGTTCAGAGACAGCGGGGGGACCCTGGTCAACAGGTCAAACAATCTTAGCTATATCCTTTCGGATCATTTGGTTGCAGGTATAGAGCTGCTGCCTGATTCAGATAGCAGGCTGTCACTGGAGGGTTTCTACAAGATATATGATAATTATCCATTCTCAGTCAGGGATTCTGTTGCACTGGGCAGCCTGTCGGCTGATTTTGGTGTGGTTGGAGCCGAGGAGGTTACCTCAACCGGGCAGGGCAGGGCTTACGGGGCTGAGCTGTTTTACCGCAACCAGGATATTTCAGGGTGGAACCTTATACTTTCATATACATATGTACGCAGTGAGTTTAAGGACTCAGCATCCGAATATACCCCCTCAACCTGGGATAACCGCCACATTTTAAATTTTACCGGTCTCAGAGGCCTGCCGAACAACTGGGAGGCCGGTTTTAAATGGCGCTTAAGCGGTGGTTCCCCATATACACCTTATGACCTCCAGAGGTCGAGCCGCGTTGATGCATGGGATGTACAGGGGATGGGATATCTTGATTATTCCCGGTTCAACAGTCAGAGAGTTCCCGTGTTCCACCAGCTCGACATAAGGGTTGACAAACAGTTCTTCCTTGAAAGCTTTTCCCTGATGCTTTATGTGGATGTCCAGAACGTCTATAATTTTCAGGCCAGACAAAGAACTAATCTTGTCAGGAACGAGGATCTGCAGCCATTTGTGGATGAAAACGGAGTTAAAAGATATCATCTTACCGAGCTGGAGAACTCCTATGGCAGCGTTATTCCAAGTATAGGAATAATATTTATTCTGTAACTTAATTAACCGGCTATATGAAGTATCTTGCTAAATCCATTTTATTTATTCTTTCTGCCGCTCTGCTCGGTACTGCAACCGGCAATGAGGCCAAGGCTCAGGAGAAGATAATTGTTGAGAATGAAAACACAGGTATTCCTCTGGAACTGGTTTTTAAAAAGGGGAGATCCCATAACCATCCCTTAATGGCAGTATGGATAGAAGACATTGACAGTACCTTCATTCAGACAATATACGTTGCCGAAAGCATTGGGAAGGGATATTTCCGGTATGGCGATGCTTCAGAGGGAAGATGGATGCCGGGGCCACTTCGCAGGCCGGCAGCCCTGCCCTACTGGGGCCATCAAAGAGGTATCAGGGCAGATGACGGTTACTTCCTGCCCAGCCAGGACGATCCGGTACCGGATGCATTAACCGGCCCTACGCCTAAAAGTGACTTTACAATCTATTTTCGTGCCCCAAAAAGTAATATAAGGCAGTTCAGGGTTTTATTTGAGATTAATCAGTCATGGGACTGGAATGAGTATTGGACCAACAATAAGTTTCCCGGAGATGAACACTATATGAGTTCCAGCCAGCCAGCACTGGTATATGAAGCAAGAATAGACCTGGACAGTGATAAGAGAGAATATCACCTCCACCCGGTTGGCCACAGCCATTGGTCAGGCCGTAACGGCAATCTTTACACTGATTTAAGCACTATAAGCACTGCCCTGGATATCATTGAGTCAATAACCATAAGGATACCATGAGAAAGTCTCTTTTTTCTGCCATCTAAAATTTCTAACTTTGGTGAAATTTTTTTTATGGCAGAATTTACAAACAAAAAAATACTGGATGCTGCCAGAGCTCTCAGAAAAGAGCTGCACAGCTACCCTGAGCTATCGGGGAAAGAAAAACATACG
>SLKR01000068.1 GCA_007134525.1 Bacteroidales bacterium
AGGGCTGTATGCCTTTGATTGAAGAAAAAAATACCTGTAATTTTGCCCGTTTACGGGCACAGCCGGGAGGCTGTGCGTATAAACATCATGTAAACAGAGGGTTGTATAAGGAGGTGTAATACTGACCGCTTACGGGCAACTGTATAAAAACGGGCAGTATAAAATAGTGGAGCTGGAGGGATTTGAACCTACGCGTGCAAAGCCCAGAAAAGCAGATAAATAAAAATAGGGTATGGGTTGAGACGCACCGATTAGGTAACCTCAAGTCCTTATCTTTTTTGTGTGTAAATCTTCCTTGTTTGCATTTATTGATATATTTTTCGGTAATGCTGTTACCTGCTACTTTTGTAGTGATTTCAATGGGGATACGATATTGCGACCTGAGCATTGCAATGTAGGCCGCTTCCGTTTCACCCTCACAGAAAACCCAAAACGTGGGCTTGATTTTTTTCCCCTTTGGTGCTGCTCTTTTACTCCCCATAAATCAAAGTTTTTAGTTGTTTACGGGTATCTTCCATAAAGGGCACAGCATCAAATCTTCCCTGCAAATAAGCCTTCTCCAGGTCCATGGTATCGCGAAAATCGCTGTAATCGTAAAGAGAATATAGGTCAGTGGCCCCATTGGTGCCTTTGTTGGCAAAGTATATCTGGTCTTTGCGAAATCTTTTCAAATCAAGGAACCGGGTATTGTGGGTTGTGCAAAGCAGTTGAGCCTTATCGCCTGAGCGGAACAGGTTGAAAAGATATTCAATAATGCGTGGATGCAGGCTATCCTCGATTTCGTCAATGAGCAGCACCTTGTTGTTTTTTACCACATCCAGGATGGTAAGCATAATGAAGAAAAGTTTGATAGTACCCTGCGATTCTTCAGACAGGAAATCAAAGGGTACGCTGGGGGCAGCTTTATGGTATGTTTTGATTTGTATGTGGTCTCTTACCACATCTTCCACCGTAAGGGTAAGATTGTCCAAGTCGGCATTGATATTCTTCCCCGGTCTTTTCAATACCTTGATGCTCACATTAACAATATCGCTATCAGCAATTTTCAGGGCTTCTACAATTTGCTTTTTGTTGGTGCTGGTTAGGTATTCAATATTAGCACTGCTGTACCCGATATATTGCAGGATGAAGTTACGGTGAAAATAACTAAATATTTCCTTGGCAATATCCCTGTCCATCTGGCTGGCTCGTGAGATATACAAGGTTTTATCGGAGGTGTTTTCTGCCACATCCATGGGGCGTCGTATCTGCTCACCAAAGTAGTATTTCTCTTTTTTGGTTTTGCCCAGGCGTTCATCGCGGGTGAATATTTTGGTAATTCGCCCTTTGGGGTAATAGTGCAGACTTTCTGTAAGAACCTTGTTCCGGCTTAGGGAGAAAGCATATTCATATTCGATGTCGTTGCTTACAAAACGGATAAAGTAAGAGCTGGGTTTGTTTTCCCAACCATCAAATTTGAAAGGTTTGAATCGAAACACCGAATTCTCGTTATGCAGGTGCGATTCATACACCATGGCATGACAAAACCGAATGGCCTTGATTATATTGCTTTTTCCGGAGGCATTGGCTCCGTAAATGGCCAGTGTTTTAAGTACCTCACTTTTATCAAATTCAAAAAGGTTATCCGATAATGCCCTGGCATTGGCCGATTTTATTGAAGCTGCCCGGAAATCCAACGTAACTTCTTCTTTGATGGAGAAAAAGTTGCTTATTTTGATTTCTAAAACCATTTTATCGCTGTTATTTGTAAAGTATTTGCAAATATAACAAATAAAAAGGATATTAAAAAGATTAATGTGATTTTTTAGGGCTGTTGATTTTGTTCTATGACTTTTTAAAGGTTAGGTTGGATGTGTTCATTGTAAATAATTTGTGCAGGTTTTTACCTTACGAATGCGTGAGGGCAACATATAAGTTATGCAAAATACTATTGATTATGAGTAATATAGGTGGGTAAAAAGAAAACCCGAACGCATAGGTTCGGGTCTATAGTGGAGCTGGAGGGATTTGAACCCTCGTCCAAACAAGCAGCAAAAATGCTTTCTACATGCTTAGCCTCTCTTTTTGTTTTCAGCGGTGGCATTGGGGAAAGGCGGCCCTGCCACTGCCTGAGCCCTTAAGGTTTTCGACCGCGCACCAGGGCCTTGCACGGCTTATCCTGTGATTTTATGATGTTTCCTTGGGGACGCCCACAGGCGCGGCTTCCCGGGAAACAGACGGTACCTAACAGCTTCTGTTAGGCGGCCATCGCATAGTTATTGTTGCCGTTTATAGGCTTCGTGACATGGGATTAACGAGCCATATTCACCACGCTCGGCATGCTTACAATTTCACTCAACTTGATGTCTAATCCAAATCAGCCCCATGATGTAAAGATCTATGTGCAAATATACAAAAAACGAGCCAGAATAAAAAGAAATTTAGATTCTTTATAAATTACCTGGAAATTAGGCAGTAGGGGCTAAAAACGTTACCTTGCATAAAAAGTATAGACATATGAAAATCATTACACTTCTTTTCGTGTTGACAGGATTAACAGTGCAGGGGCAAGACTTTGCCGCCGGTGACGGCTCAGCAGGTGATCCATACCAGGTAGAGACGGTGGAACACCTTAATAATGTCAGAAATCATCTTGACAAACACTTTATCCAGACAGCACATATTGATTTAACCGATCAGGAATGGGAGCCCATTGGTTCTGATACAGATAATAACAGGTTTACAGGCAGCTATGATGGTGGAGTTTATCACATCACCGGTCTTTATATTAGCTTGAGTTCAACCAGTGAGGTTGGTCTGTTCGGCTGTATCGGGAAGGGTACAAGCGAAAGCCATGTTTCCATTAAAAATGTTGAGCTAATAAATGTTCGGGGGGTTAGTGGGTTAAGGGCAACAGGAAGCCTCGTTGGTCGTGTCAGGGGAAATATCTACACAATCATTGAAAACTGCTCTGCTACAGGTTCTTCGGGAGCAGTTGTTAGCGGAACCGGAGCCACCGGGGGGCTGGTTGGTGCAAACAACAGCCACCAGGAAACACCTGGAGGCGAGGATAACCCGGTTATCTCAGGATGTTTTGCTGATATATCAGTTGAGGCCCGTGATGAAGGTGTCGGTGATAAATTTGGCGGATTGGTTGGTTGCAACCAGAAGGGTACGACAATAAATTCATATGCCCGCGGCAGTGTTGAAGTTGTCGGCAGCAACTCATTTGTAAGAGTGGGCGGCCTTGCAGGCTGTGTTGAATTAAGGGGAAGGATAATTACCTCTTACTCCTCAGGTACAGTAACCCCAAACGGGGCTGATAAAGCCGGGGGCCTTGTCGGACACTTAGGCGACGGAGCTGCCCCTAACCGCGGAACTGTAAATGATTCATATTACCATGAGGATGCTTACACCAGCTCCGCTGCAGGAACTCCTCTTAGTGAAGAGCAGATGAAACAGCAGGCCAGTTTTTCCGGCTTTGATTTTGTAGATGTCTGGAATATTAACGATGGAACCACCTATCCGACCCTGAAAAAAGTTCCGGTTACCACATATATTTCCTGGACGGGTGCAGTGGATGACTGTTGGGAAAATTTAGAGAACTGGGATCCTAAAAGAGCTATTGAATCAAAGGATATTCTGGTTATACCTGACGGTAAAAGCAAATATCCTGTAATTACCGATGCCCAGGATATAACTATTCAATCAAAGTCTTTAAACATCAACCTGGGTGCGGCTATAACCATAGCTCCCAAAGGGAAACTTACCATTAATGGGAGCCTTAACAATGCTCATGGAAATATTTCAGGAATTGTAATTGAGTCTAATGCTGCCAATACAGGCTCGCTCATTCATCAGACAAATGATGTGGAAGTAACAATACAAAGGTATATTACCGGTGAGCCTATACCAGAGGTGGATGGTGCAAAGATGTACCATACTGTATCCGTACCTGTCACACAGTCAACAGATCCCATGTCGGAGCTTTTCCTGGGCTCATATCTCTACAGTTTTAATGTTACTAACCAGGCCTGGGAACTCATGGGGAGTGCAACAGATAATCATCTGGAGGTTGACAGGGGCTATATGATATACTACCCAGACGATAATAATACTACTTATACTTTCGCAGGCCAGTTGAATAACGGGGTGTTTGAATATCCTGTGGAGTTTCACGAAGCAGGTGGTTACTCCGGTTTCAACCTTGTACCAAATCCCTATCCCTCTGCAATCGACTGGGAATCGGCTGAAGGCTGGACAAAGGAAAATATCAATAACTCTGTATGGATATGGGATCCTCAGGCAGGGCAGTATGCTGCATATGCTGGCGGTGAAAAAACAAATAATGGCACTTCAATCATACCGGTAGGCCAGTCATTCTTTGTTCAGGCAAATGACACCGGTACACCATCGCTGTCTGTAAACAATAGTGCAAGGGTGCACAGCGACCAGGCATTCTTTAAGGAAGATTCAGGGCAGCCGGATGCAGTGCTGCGCATTCGTTCTCTTACCGGCAATTACCGTGATGAGGCTGTTATCAGGCTTAAGGAAGGTGCCACTGCAGGCAGTGATCCCCATCTTGATGCCGAAAAGATGTTCGGCATACCTGCCGCACCTCAGATATACTCTCATGCCTCCGATGGCAGGAGAATGTCAATATACAGCCACCCGCACCCCGAGGGCAATATCACAATACCCTTAAGCTTCGAGCTTGAAAAAGGCTCCCCGGTAAAGTTTGAGTTTGAGGGCGCGGGAAGCTTCAGGGAAGGCACGCAGCTGTTGCTGGAAGATCTTTTTAAACAGAATACATTCGAGCTTGAAGAAGGCGGTGAATATGAGTTTACCCATATTGAGGGAGCCGACCCTGAAAGGTTTGCCCTTCATATTAAATCCCAGCAGGTAACTTCAGCCAGTGCACCTGAAGAAAAGATACAGGTTGAGATATTCTCTTCAGACCTGGGAGTTCATGTAAGTATACCTTCCATGGAGGCCAGGGAAGCAGAAGCAGAGCTGTTTGACCTGATGGGCCGCTCACTGGGGTATATGCACATTTTTTCAGGCAGTGAGTCCATCCTCTCCTTACCCTCTTACAGGGGTGTTGTGATAGTTAGGGTTACTGCCGGCAGTGAGGTATTTACCAGGCGTTTGATAATAAAATAAGTTCAGTGTTATGATAAGATATATTAGATCACTTGCAATTTTACTTTTGTTCATTGCATTTTCCCTTACGGCAATCTCCCAGCCACCGCCAGGTGATGACCCCAGCCAGGATGGCGACCCGGTATCAATCGGTGCAGGCCTGCTGATACTGCTTGGTATTGCTGGTGCATACGGGGCAAAGAAGGTGTATGATGCCAGAAAAAGGTTAAAGTAGGAAAAATTTGTTTAACAGTACTTTTTTTAAATATTTATGTATACACCTACTTTAATTCCATAAACTACATTTTTTAGTCGTTTATTTGCATAATTAAATCCTTTTTGAGTATATTAGCTGCTCAAAATCGGTTTAGTTTTGCTGGATTCACTTATCACC
>SLKR01000072.1 GCA_007134525.1 Bacteroidales bacterium
ATTATTACTGGAGTTTTGGTGATGGTGGCTGGTCAGATGAACCTTTCCCGGAATATACTTATTCCCGTCCTGGTATCTATCCTGTAACCCTTACCATAGATAATGGTGATGAGCTCGCTTCATTTACCCAGCATATAACTGTTGAAGGACCTGTTATTACAATTCCTGCGTTAGTGCTTAAATCAAATAATGAACCATATTTCCGTTCTCGCCCTCTGGATGTGATGGATGTATATAGCTGGCCTGTTAGGTTTATCCCGCATACCCTTGATTTTCTATCTCGTCCGAGCCGTCCGGAGCCTAATAAACGAAATATTGAGGTTGGAAACCCTGGCGGGGGTAATCTGTCATCTATTGTATATGGTATTGATTACCGTCAGGAGATTGGTTGGATTAACATTGTCACAAATGGTGAGGGTAACAATCAGGTACTTGAGGTTGGGGTTGATGGTCGTGGACTTCCTTCCGGAAAATATGAGGCAGTTATATCAGTTCATTCTGATGGAGCCTTGAATTCACCACAAAGGTTCAGGGTTTTAATGACTGTTCCTGACCGGCCGGCTCAATCGGTTGGAGTGATTATAGATGATAAGGACCCGGAATTTTATTGCACTCCGTATTTTTGGGTAGGTCACCGGTTTCATGGCATTGGCTGGCCTGAGTTAAATGATGCAGAGGGTTACAACAATTTTTACCTGATAAATGGCGAGAGGGCCAAGGATGGTGAGTTTGCAAGATTTACTCCTGATCTTGAAGCAGGTACTTATGAGGTGTGGTTGTATGAGAAGACTCCATTTGCATCTGGTCCTCCTGCTAATAATGAGCCTGCCAGGTTTCAGACTCGTATTGTTCATGCAGATGGGGAGGATTTTGTATGGATGGAGCCGGAGAGGATGGAGGGTTTTTATCCCAGACCATACAGGGGTCAGGAGAAGTGGCAGTGGCTTGAAGTGCAACCATCAAGGAAAATTGGTGAATTCCGGTTCGAGGAAGGCAGGGATGGCTATGTAGAGATACATTCAGGCGGATCAACCGGACAGGTCATTGTTGATGCTGTAAGGTTTTTGAAGACGAATTATTAGTTGTTTAATATAGAAATTAACCAAAATCATAATGTCATGAGTATAAACCGTCGCAATTTTCTAAAAGGATCTTTTGTACTTGTTGGTGGGATTTTTTTGCCGGCTCATCTTGCCAGATGTAAATCCTCAGCAGATGACCAGGAATATGAAATTGTAATTTATGGAGCTACCTCAGGGGGTATAGCAGCGGCCATACAAGCATCACGGTTGGGGCTTTCTGTGATTCTAATTGAACCATCCAGCCATCTGGGTGGACTCACTACCGGAGGACTGGGTCAGACCGATTCAGGCAGAACCGAAGCTATAGGTGGAATTTCACGTGAGTTTTATCAGAGGCTAAGAAAGTATTATGAAAATGATGATGCGTGGATACAAGAACCATCCAACCTTCAGGAAGGCCAGGATGCAATTTGGAGGTTTGAGCCACATGTTGCAATGAAGGTTTATAAGCAGATGCTTGATGAGGCAAATGTTCCTTTAGTAATGAATGACCGTTTGGTATTAAGTACCCAAGGCGTTGAAAAGAGGGGAAACAGGATAACTTCTATTTTAACTGAAAAGGGTAATATATATAAGGCACGTATTTTTATTGACGCAACCTATGAAGGCGATTTACTAGCTATGGCAGGTGTCTCTTATCATGTTGGTCGGGAAGCAAATGCTGTTTATGGTGAGACCCTGAACGGTGTTCAGACAGTACGAACTAACAATCATATTTTCCCGGGTTTTGTCGATCCGTATGTTATCCCCGGTAATCCGGACAGTGGCATTTTACCCGGGGTTCATGGTGAAGATCCCGGTAGAGATGGTGAGGGTGATCACCGGGTTCAGGCTTACTGTTTCAGGATGTGCCTGACGGATGCTCCTGATAACCGTATTGCTTTTCAGCAACCTGATGGTTACGATGAACATGAATATGAACTGCTTTTCAGAAACTTTGAGGCTGGGGAAAACCGGATACCATGGCTTCCTGGCAGGATGCCAAACCGCAAGACCGATACTAATAACCGCTGGGGCTTTTCAACCAATAAAATCGGAATCAATTATGAATATCCTGATGGTGATTATGCAATAAGAGATGCAATTATTAATGAGCAGGAACATTATCAAAAAGGTCTTATGTGGACATTGGCTAATCATCCGCGGGTACCTGCCGATGTAAGGGAAGAGGTCAGTAAGTGGGGACTTGCTTCTGATGAGTTTACAGAAAATGGTAGCTGGCCTACCCAGATTTATGTTCGTGAAGCAAGGCGTCTGATTGGGGAGTATGTTATGACAGAGCAAGATTGCCGCCGGGTGCGAGTTGTCAATGATCCTGTGGGACTAGGTTCTTACCAGATGGATTCTCATAATGTTCAAAGGTATATTACCCGGATGGGATGCGTTCAGAACGAAGGAAATATAGAGGTTAGCCCCGGAGGTCCTTACGCAATATCTTATCGTTCAATACTTCCTAAGAAAGATGAATGCGAAAATCTTCTTGTATGTTGTGCCATATCATCATCACATATTTCGTTTGGTTCAATAAGGATGGAACCCGTATTTATGATTCTTGGGCATTCTGCTGCCACTGCGGCGGCTCATTCATTGGAAGATGGATCAGGTTTGCACAACCTTGATTATTCCCGGTTACGTCAGCAACTTATTAGCGATGGTCAGAGACTCGATGTTGATATTAATCAATTTCCACCTTTGCAACCAGATAAAGAACTTCCAAAGCAGCGAATAATCCATTCTTCTGAACCTGTTTTGGACAATGCATGTATTGTTCGAGGTTAGATTAAATATATATCAAAAAACAAGATGTACATTATCATATCATCAGTCTTAAAATTAGGTATTGTATATTGGGACTAAGAATTTACCCGGTTTAGAATTTTTTGAAATAAAAGTTTAAAAAATTAAATAATTATGAAGAGAAGGAATTTCATTAAGACAACTGTGTTAGGTGCCGCAAGTATTGGATTTTATCAACTCCAGGCAATGGAGCCCAGGCTTGACAGGTTTTCAAAAAAGAAATATTGCCTGCAGCCTGCTGCTTCAATACCGGTAATAGCCGAAGTTGATGTTCTGGTTGCCGGAGGTAGTACAGGAGGTATTGCGTCTGCTGTTTCAGCCTCAAAGTCCGGAGCAAGCGTATTTCTGGTTGGATCATTGCCTTACCTTGGGGAGGATATTTGTGGGACTTACAATTATCTGTTCGAAAGGCAGGAAAATCCTCAAAGTGAACTTGGAAAGAAAATTTTTGCATCCGGTGACAATTTATTCCCAATGTATGTTAAGACTTTGCTTGAGAAAGAATTGATCGATAATAATATATATTTTCTTTATTCCAGCTTTGTATCTGATGTTTTATTCGGAGATGATGGTCAGCCGGCTGGTCTTGTAATTAGTAATCGTACAGGAAGACAGGCCATTCTGTGCAAAAGTATTATCGATTGTACTCCCGGGGCATATGTTGCAAGACTTGCAGGCGGAGTCTTTACTGAGACCCAAAATAGTGGGGAATACCGTTTTTCTCTTGTAACAGTTGGAAATAACACACAAGCAAAATCAGGGGTCAAAGCAAGGGATCTGTCTGTTCCGGTTGAACTTAACGGGAAAAGGTACAATACCAGGGAGAGTGAGATAACTCTTCCTTTAAGTGAGTTTTCATTTTCTTCACGAGCCAATTCTGAACAAATTATTCGTGACAGGACGTGGGATACTGATCAGGTCGATTCTGCAGACCATGTTTCCTGCACATATCCATACAGGTTAAGGAGTCAGGGAGCATTTACGGGGGACCCTGCAGTTGTTTCTGATATTCCCCTTACTGCATTTATGCCAGAGGGAATGAATAACCTCTTTGTGCTCAGTAGCTGTATAGATGCTTCTCAAAAAACCGCCGGCTTGATTGTCAGGCCGGATAATATGATAATTCTGGGTAATATCCTGGGTAGGGCCGCTTTTAAAAATGCAGGGAATCAAATAGATGCATCAACCTGCTCCATACGCCCGGTTAAAGGGGTTGAATATCTTGATGGAGTTGCCGGCGAGATTTCGGAAACCCTTCGCCCCAATCTCGGCACCAAAAAAGTTTTTTGTGATATGACTGCTTTACCTGTACTAGGTGAGTACGATGTTGTTGTAGCTGGTGGTGGTACAGCTGGGGCACCTGCTGCAATAAGCGCAGCAAGAAATGGTGCTAAAACGCTTCTTGTAGAATATTTGCATGGGTTGGGGGGGACTGGCACTTTGGGAATGATAGGCCGCTATTGGTATGGTCACAGGGAAGGTTTTACAGCGGAGATTGACAAGGGAGTCCGCGAAATGGCAGATGCTTCCCATGCAAGGCATAAACCCAGAGATCATGAATGGGTTAAGGATTGGAAAATGGAGTGGTACAGGCGCGAAATCAGGAAAGCTGGTGGCGACATTTGGTTTGGAATTATGGTTACAGGTGCTTTTATTACTGAAGGTATAGTAAAAGGAATCCTTGTGTCCACGCCCGAGGGTAGCGGTGTGATTTTAGCCAAACAGGTAATAGATTCAACAGGCAGTGCCGATATAGCTATTGCTGCAGGTGCAGAATATGAATATACCGGAAAATCAACTGTTGCTGTCCAGGGTTCGGGTTTGCCAAAAGTTGATCCTGATGATCATTATAATAACACAGACTGGACCTTTATTGATGATTCGGATATTTTTGATGTGACAAGGGTATTTATTTCCGGGAAACAGAAATTTCCTAAGGCATACGATATTGGCAAACTTCCGCAGACAAGGGAACGGAGAAGAGTAAAGGCTGAGTTTATGGTTTCACCGGTCGATATGCTTAATGCCAGACGTTATCCCGATACTATTTCTTATCATGTTAGCAATTTTGATACTCACGGTTATACCCTTCATCCTTACTTCATTATTAAACAACCTATTGGAGGTCATGTAACATATGATGTAGACGTTCCCTTGCGGAGTCTTTTGCCTCAAAAAATTGATGGAGTAATTGTTACGGGCTTAGGAGCTGGTGCACACCGTGATGCTATGCCGGTTATACGTATGCAGCCCTGTTTGCAAAATCAGGGTTATGCGGTCGGCTGTCTGGCAGCTAAGGCTGTAAAGGAAAATATCCCCATAAGGGAAGTAGATATTAAAAGCATTCAGAGACATCTTGTTGAAATAGGTAACCTGCCGGCAAGAGTTCTCTCAGATGATGATAATATGCCATTCACTGACACACAGCTTTCAGAATCGGTAGATAAAATAAAGAATGATTTTGAGGGCCTTGAAGTATTGTTTTCTGATATGAAAAAAGCAAAATCCCTTCTTGAGAACGCATTGAGAAATTCTTCTGATCGGAAAGAAAGACTCAATTTAGCAATCGCGCTGGGTGTTTTGGAAAATGATCATGGCTGGGAAATTCTTGCAGATGCAGTTAC
>SLKR01000088.1 GCA_007134525.1 Bacteroidales bacterium
CTGACACAAAGTCAATGCTCTCCCTGAATATTTCCCTGGTCTCTCCAGGGAAGCCCGTTATCAGGTCGGCAGCCACACATGCATGGGGCAGGTGCTTTTTGATCTTCTCCACCCTGCCGGCGAAAACTGAGGTGGTATATCGCCTTCGCATTGCCTTCAATATTTTGTTACTGCCCGACTGAAGGGGAATGTGGAAGTGGGGCATGAGCTTCTCTTCTGCTGCAACCAGTTCTATTATCTCATCCTGCAACAGGTCGGGCTCAACAGATGAAAGGCGGATACGCTCAATATCCTCTATTTTTACCAGTTCTTTCAGCAGGTTAAGGAAGCTCTCCCCGTGTGCTTTTCCGAAGTCACCTATATTGACTCCGGTAAGCACCACCTCTTTTATGTCTGTTTGACTTATCTCCCTGGCTGTTTGGATTGTTTCCCTTATGGTTGCCGACCTGCTTCGCCCCCGGGCAAGCGGGATAGTGCAATATGAGCACTTGTAATCGCATCCGTCCTGTATCTTGAAAAAAGACCTCGTTCTTCCTCCCGAAGAATATGCAGGTATGAAAACATCCGGAGCCGAACCCTCGTCTACGGTCCATATTTTTCCCCCTGGCTGTCCGTCGAGCCTTTCAAGGCGCTCAAAAAGGCTGAACTTATCATTGCTGCCTGCGACCACCCAGACACCCGGTATATCCATTACCTCTTCAGGCCTGAGTTCAGAATAGCATCCAGCAACAACAATCTTTGCTCCGGGATTTATCCTTCTGGCCTGCCTTATCAGGGCCCTGCAGCGTTTTTCCGCACTCCGGGTAACCGTGCAGGAGTTTATTACATATATGTCTGCACGGTCGCCGAAGTCAACCAGAGAATAACCCCCTTCCCCGAACTGCCTGCTTATGGCAGATGTTTCACTGAAGTTCAGTTTGCAGCCAAGGGTATGAAATGCTATTTTTCTTTTCTGTTCTCCCATTTAGGTTATTTGCGCAATGCAAAGATAACCCATAATCAGCATTTAATGGCTTGTTAACCTTTGCAGCTTTTATTATATATTTGCGGCTTGATTTTTGCCCTGAAAATTTTGAACTAAAAATTCCTATAAAGATGAGAAACACTCTTATTTCAGTTTTAGCCCTGATAGCATTATTGACCCTTAACTCACCTGAGGCAAGGCCACAGGGTACTGATTTCAGTAACGCACGTATTTTCAGTGCAGGGTTCTCCCTGAACTATTCATATGGCTATATAGGAAGCAGGAGTATACGTATACCCCCGGTTAATGCATCACTGGAGATAGGCATTCACGAGTTTGTTACTGTCGGGCCGTTTGTTGCATACAGCAGCTGGAGCTATCCCGCCAGGACAAGGTCATTTGTTAATGCCGGCGTAAGGGGCAGCTTTCATTTCTCACCACTTTTAAATGACCTGCTTGACGGCAGCATCGACGAAAACCAGATAGACTTTTATGCTTCAATGCTCTCAGGCCTGGAGTTCAGACAGTATGGAGCAAGCAGTGATGAAGGGATAAGCGGATTTATTGACAATACAAGGTTGTTCCTTGGCCCCGTTGCCGGTGTAAGGTTTTACTTTGCCGATAATTTCGGGGTATTCTCGGAAGTCGGCAGGGGTGCACTTGGTGCAATAACAGTCGGGGTTTCATTGAATCTGTAACCTGATATTTGTATTATATTTCGAATAAGTATAAGACCTGTATTATGGGTCTTATTGTGTATTAGAATATAATGGCAGACAGTGTATATATATCAGCTAATCTAGCCGTCAGTCAGATTACAGATACGAATAATCTGTTGAATCCTTTAGGGATTAATAACGGTCCTTTTAGTTCAGAATGGAAATTACGGCTTAATATTTCCAGTTTATTCTCCAGGTAGCATTTAATTGTTTAATCTATCACTGGTACTGCAAAAATTTTAAGCCCCTCAGGCAATCTGTCATAATACGGGGTTGGTGCAGGGGCCATGGGTGGCTGGCCAAGTGAGTCAAGTATTCTCTGCCCTTTATCCTTATTAAGAATAAAGGCAACAAATTTCTCTGCCACTGCCTGGTTTTTGCTTCTTTCCGGTATTGTAAGGCCATATACCATGGCCTGCCCCCATTCTGTTATCTTCTCCCCGGGTCTTGCTCCAAGGGTTTCAGTGCTTACAGTGGCATACCAGTTATTTAACCGGGGGTCTCCGAGGTTTAATTCAGGGGGCAGTTCCAGGTACTTCAGACCATGCTGTTCTGCAACACTTCTGTAAAGGAATATATAGTCGAGGTGGCCGCTCTCAAGCAGTGCGATCAAATCAGTCTCCTTTGGCCTGATATTATTGCCTGCCCTTTCAAGAAGCCGCTCTGCAAGCCCCGGGTTGTTGTAATAGTTTTCGGCAAGCTTTGCGGTAAAAACTGTCCTGACCCCGCAGGGATCATGGTCCGGGTTGCTTCTTCCGGACTCCACACCCGGATGTAGAAGTATTTCATGCCAGTTATCCGCATTGATCCGATCTTCATGCCTTGATCCGGATGTATAAACAATCGCCATTTCATTGGCAGCAAAAGAGATATACCAGCGGGCATGCTCCGGAATCAGCATATTCTCTATTACCATAAAGTCAGCAGAAAGGAATACATCAGCGGGAGTTTCAAGGTCGGCGACCCGCCTGGCACCGGCCTTGCTTCCCCATGCCTCCGTCCTTATTGTTACATCCGGATGTTCCTGGGTAAATGCTTCTGAGATCATCTTAACCGGATAGGTAAGGCTACCTGCATGTATTACGTACAGTGTATCCCCATCCTTGGTGCCCATATCGCAGGATATCATTAAAAACACTGCTGCTGTATACAGTACAAGGGACTTCATAAGCCAGGGGTAACAGACTTAAACATTATTATCTTTGCGAAGATAATACTTATCTGTATGAGAAAGACTTTACCACTGTCTGCATTACTGCTTATCTGTTTATGGTCTTGCCGGAACCCGGGGCCCGTTACCACAGACGACAGCAATACCTTGCCTGACATGCACACTTCCAGGATAGCCCTTGACTATTACGGAAGCTATGAGGGGCTGTTGCCTTGCGCAAGCTGCTCCGGCATATATACGGTAATAGTTCTGCTCGAGGATGACACATATAAAATATGCCGGAGGTACGAAGTTGAGGGTGATGAAAGGGTTTATACATCAGGGGGCCGTTTTCACTGGGACGACAGCGGTGGAAAAATAATACTGGAAAACGAAGATCCTCCCAATGTATATCTGGTGGGGGAGAACCGGCTTTTCCAGATGGATATTGAAGGGCGCAGGATAGAAGGCGGGCTTGAGAAGCACTTTATTCTGGAAAAGAAGAGGTAAGCCTTCTGCTGATAATAATTATAAATACTGTTTTTTTATATCTTTACCCCTCTTCATTTTAAAACCGGACATTATGCGATTCAAGGGTGTATTTATTTTGTTGGTTTTTTCCCTTCTTGCTGTATCTGCTCAGCATGCACAGGAAAAACGTCTTGAGGCTGAAATCGAGGTAGTTACTGAGCACAGTGTTACCATTAACGGGCGAAATATACCATATAAGGCCATGACCGGCACCCAGCCGGTCTGGGGCGAGGATGGCAAGGTGGCTGCATCACTGCACTATACATTCTATACAAGGTCTGATGTTTCCGATCCCCACAGCAGGCCTTTGCTGATATCCTTCAATGGAGGGCCCGGATCGGCCTCTGTATGGATGCATATTGCATATACAGGGCCGCGGGTACTGCTGATTGATGAAGAGGGCTTCCCGGTGCAACCATATGGTGTGCGGGATAACCCCTGGTCGGTACTGGATGTTACCGATATTCTGTATGTAAACCCTGTAAACACTGGTTATTCAAGGATACTTGATCCTGATGCAGACAGGGATCGCTTCTTTGGGGTCAACCAGGATATCAGGTACCTTGCCGGGTGGATAAACAATTTTGTACAGAGAAAGGACAGATGGCTGTCGCCAAAATACCTTATCGGTGAGAGTAATGGAACGACCAGGGTGGCCGGACTGGCACTTGAGCTGCAGAACAGCCAGTGGATGTACCTTAACGGGGTGGTACTGGTCTCTCCCACGGGACTTGGTATTGACAGGGCAGGCCCGGTGAATGCGGCAAACCGCCTTCCATATTATACTGCTACTGCATGGTACCACGGCAGGCTTGCTGCTGATCTCCAGGATATGGACCTTTACGAAGTACTGGAACTCTCTGAGGAATATACTATAAATAGCCTGCTGCCGGTAATTGCAAAAGGTGCCTGGGCTGAAGAGAGGGAGAGGCAGGAGGCTGTGAGGAACTTCAGCAGGTTCTCCGGCCTGCCGGAAGAAGTTATTTCACAGCACAACCTGGATGTGCCAACAGGCTTTTTCTGGAAAGAGCTGCTCCGCGACCAGGGATATACAATCGGCAGGCTTGACTCAAGATACAAGGGCCTGGACAGAATGGACGCAGGAACCAGACCCGATTTTAATTCAGAGCTTACCTCATGGCTGCACTCCTTTACACCTGCCATAAACCATTACTTCAGAAATGAACTTAATTTCAAGACAGATATAAAGTACAATATGTTCGGGCCGGTTCACCCGTGGGACCGCAGCGGCGACAACACAGGCGAAAATCTCAGGCAGGCAATGGCCCAGAACCCATTTTTGCATACCCTGATACAGTCAGGCTATTACGACGGGGCAACAACATATTTCAATGCTAAATATACCATGTGGCACCTGGATCCGGGCGGCAGGATGAAAGACCGGTTATCCTTTAAAGGCTACCGGAGCGGGCATATGATGTACCTGAGGGAGGAAGACCTGGAAAAGTCAAATGAAGATCTCAGGCAATTCATCCTGAACACCATTCCCGAACCAGGAGAACCTGCAAAATATTAAACAGACAATAAATAAAAACCAATAATATGAAGAAACTATCAGTCATTGCTTTTGGTGGAAATGCTCTGCTAAAGGACGGCCAGCAGGGTACGATCGATGAGCAGGAACAGAACGTTTATGAAACATGTAAGCAGCTCCTGCCGATGCTGAAAGAGGGTTATGATCTTGTTATAGGGCACGGTAACGGCCCTCAGGTAGGTAATGTGCTGCTACAGCATGAGGCAGGCAACCAGCTTTATGGTCTGCCGAAGCAGCCCATCGACTTTTGCGTTGCCGAGACCCAGGGTTCTATAGGTTTTATGATAGAGCAACAATTACGCAATGTCCTGGCAGAAAATGGCATAGAAAGAGATATTGTTACTATTGTCACCCAGGTTGTTGTAGATAAGGAGGATACAGCCTTCAGCAACCCCACAAAACCGGTAGGCCCGTTTTATGAAAAGAGTAAGGCAGATAAACTTGCGGAAGAGAATGGCTGGGTCTTTCATGAGGACCCGAGGAAGCGTGGCTGGCGAAGGGTTGTGGCCTCACCCTCGCCGCTTGATATTCCAAACTGGAGGGCCGTGGAAAAGCTGGCCAAAGAAGGAAGTATTGTTGTCACGGTTGGAGGTGGCGGCATCCCTGCATATATTGACAAAGAAGGAAAGATGGTCGGTATTGATGCAGTAATTGACAAGGATCTGGCCTCTTCTTTGCTGGCAAACAAGATTATGGCTGATGAGTTTATAATCCTGACGGATGTGCCAAACGTTTACATAAACTTCGGGAAGAAGGACCAGAAGAAACTGGAGAGAGTCAGCCTGAGCGAGGTCAGGCAATACCTGGCAGAGGGGCATTTTTCAGAAGGCAGCATGGCCCCGAAGGTAAGGGCCTGTATAAAATTTATTGAGAACGGAGGCAGGGATGCGGTCATAAGCGAGGCCAGCCAGATATGCAGGGAAGATTCTGGTACAGTAATATTACCGTAGTTCACAAACAGATAAATATAAATTCAAACTTTAACAGGAGATAAGATATGGCGTTTAATTTGAGAAACAGGAGTTTTTTAAAATTGCTTGACTTTACACCCCAGGAGATAGGCTTTTTGCTGGATATGTCGGCAGACCTGAAAAAGGCCAAGTACGGTGGTTACGAGCAGCAAAGACTTAAGGGGAAGAATATAGCCCTGATATTTGAGAAGGCATCAACCCGCACCCGCTGTGCTTTTGAGGTGGCGGCTTTTGACCAGGGTGCACTTGTTACCTACCTTGGCCCGTCAGGGAGCCAGATAGGCAAGAAGGAGTCGATGAAAGACACTGCAAGGGTTCTCGGGCGAATGTATGATGGTATTGAATACCGGGGTTTCGCCCAGACCACTGTGGAGGAGCTGGCAAGATATTCGGGGGTCCCGGTATGGAACGGTCTTACCAATGAGTTCCACCCGACACAGATCCTTGCTGACTTTCTTACAATGAAGGAACAATGCGACAAGCCTCTTAACCAGATATCATTCTGCTATCTTGGAGATGCCAGGAATAATATGGGCAACTCCCTGCTGGTAGGGGCAGCCAAGATGGGAATGGACTTCAGGGCTGCGGCTCCCAAATCGGTGCAGCCGGCAGGAGAACTGGTTCAGCAGTGCCGTGAAATAGCAAAAGAAACCGGGGCAAAGATCACTATTACCGAAGATGTTGACAAAGCAGTAGAAGGTGTTGACTTTTTATACACCGATGTTTGGGTTTCAATGGGAGAACCTGATGAAGTCTGGAAGGAGAGGATAGAGCTTTTAAAGCCATACCAGGTAAATATGGACGTGATCAAAAAGACCGGTAACCCCGGTGTGAAATTCCTGCACTGCCTGCCATCATTCCACAACCGGGAAACCACGATAGGGGAGGAGATCCATCAGAAATTCGGGCTTGACGGAATGGAGGTAGTCGAAGATGTGTTTGAATCAGAGCATTCGGTTGTTTTTGATCAGGCCGAAAACCGGCTGCATACCATCAAGGCTGTTATGGTGGCTACATTGGGTCAATAAAAACAGAGTTTTTCCCGGGGCCGGGGGTCGGGTTTTTACTCCTGACTCCCCGCCTCCTTTGTTGACTTCTCCAGCTCCCTTAATATCGCTTCAATTGATGGTCCGATCCCTTCAAGGTTTTTATTTACCTCGTCCATGGCAGCTCTTACAGCATCCCCTATGGCCTCCCATTCGATGTTATCGAGTTCTTCCATGGCTTTTTTCATTTCTTCCCCGGCCCTGCGTATTTCCTGCCTGAACTCCTCATCCTGAAGCTGCAACCGAAGCTCCTCCATGGCCTTTCTTACCTCCTCGCCTGCCTTTTTCGCCTCTTCACCGGCTTTCTGCATCTCCTGCCTGAACTCTTCGCTGTGAAGCTTCTCAAAAACTTCCCTGTTGACCTCGGTCATGGCGTGCCTGACTTCTTCCATGGCTTTGCGGAGTGCTTCGCGTTCCTTTTCGCTGAACTCCTCTATCTCAATCTTCGATCCGTCGTGCAGATAGATGGTCCTGGGCGTTCTTTCACTCTTTTCTTCCTGCTGAGCGGGGGAGTAGGGATCCTCAGCTTCTGCCGGTGTAAGTTCGCTCAGGTCAAAATGGTGGTTTGAAAGTTCTTGCGCAAAGGCATCTCCTTTATTAAGGCCTGAAATGTCGAGGGTTTTGGCCGGGTTTATCCATGCTATAGAGGCCAGGGCCAATACAGCTGCGATGATTGCGGACAATTTCTGTCCTGCGTTTATCGGTCTTGTTTTCATGGTCATAAAGTTTTTAATACGTGTTAAAAGATGATTTTTAGAGTTTGTGGCGGCAAGTGCGGGTTGCAACGCACCCTTGCCACGCCTTTGTTCAATGTTTACAAGTGCCTGCGCATAAACAACAGGGCTGTTTGTCCTGGAAACTACCCACTCGTCAACGCATTCTTCCCTTAGTTTTCTTATAACCCTGCTTATCATCCATGTGATGGGATGATAGAAGAATAGTATTTCAAGCAGGTTCTGGAGGGCATTCACATAATGGTCCATCCGTTTTATATGGTAGAGTTCATGCATTATGATCGCCTCAAGCTGCTCTGCATCCATTGAGAAAAATACGGCAGAAGGCATAAGCACCACCGGTTTTATAAGCCCCAGTACCATGGGAACAGTGATACTGGAGGATATCCTTACAGGTATTTTACTGTTGCACTTTACGGTTTCACTCAGCCTTTGTATCCTTTCCTGCCATTCCCTGCCGGGTGCTTTGACATTGTGGGTTTTCAGCCTGTGCACATGAAGGTACGACAGCAGGGTATGGGCGGTAAATATCACAATCCCGCCTATGTAAAGCCAGAAAATCAGCGGGAGGAAGGCGTCAACCCTGTCCAGGAATCCGGGCTGGTGCTTGTCAATAATATAATAAGCCTTGCCCCCCATGGCAGCTATCCAGGCCGATGTATCAAATTCCACTGATACGATCTGCCTGGCACTGGCATATACCTGGTACTGCCTGGCAAATGTAAGCACAAAACTCAGGGGTATTGCCAGCATAAACAGCAGTGATGCCCTGTACCTTATAATTGAATGGCTCTTTCTCATGGTAAGCATGGAAAGTTTCCACAACAGGCCTATCAGCAGCAATTGCCACATACTGTGCAGCAAACTCCAGGCAAGAGCACTTACGAAAGGGTGTCCGATATGTTCAATGATACTCATTGGCTTTTGGCTTTGAACTGTGCGAGATACTGGTGAATTTCCTGAATCTCTTCCCCTGAAAGCTCCTCATTGTCAAGTGCCCCTATGACCAGCCGGCTGGCGGAACCACTGAACAGCCCGTTCTTTAACTTACCCAGCAGCTGCTGTTGTGTTTCCTCCCTGCTAACCAGTGCCCGGTAAATGTGCTGGCGGCTGGAGGTGTCCCTTTTAAGCACCCCCTTATCGGTCATTATCTGCATTGTCTTCAGTGTGGTTGTATACCCGATGTTCCTGGTAGTGGCAAGCACCTCATGGATCTGGCGAACCGTTGCACTGCCCTTCTCCCACAGAACCTGAAGGACTTCAAGTTCGCTGTCTGTCGGCTGGTATGATTTCTTTTCCTTCATATAGATGTACGATATGATTCGTAGCAAATATATTACGAAAAACTTCGTAATACAAATTAATTAACATAAATTAACATTTATCATCCGGCCAAAAAAAACCCGCAGGATTGCGGGCATATATTCAGATTATACGGCTCAGTACCGTGTATCCCTGAGATCTGTCATTGTCGTTGAAGTATTCTGATTTGATCATTCCAAGATCCTCAACATGGTATTCAATGGTCTTTGTGTTGGTTCTTATCGGAATTCCTATCGCCCTTGTTTCCATGCGTGTTTCATATGAAATCTTGTATGCTTCGAATGTGCCTGCCGGGACTTCAATTGTTTCCCTGCCAAGCACCCTGCGGTTCTCAATTGTGAGGTTCATCTCTGCTATCTGCATACCGCTGCTTCTAACGGTAATCTTCATTGCTGCATCCGGAAGTTCCTGGCCCTGGGAAAGACCTGAGGGAAGTACTAGTTCGTCTCCCTCTATTTCCATGTCCATTCCCTCAAAACCTTCAAGTACGCTCTGGTCAAGCAGTGACTTAATGTCAATGCTCAGATGGTCTCCCTGGCAAATAACATTGTACTCACCTTCGTGCTGAATGCGGTTTCGCCTGTCGTAATGTTTCGCATTAATTGTTGCAATTACCCTGTCACCATCATTGCGCACAGTGCTGATTACCACTTCCTGCGAGCCTTCAAGGCGGTCGCGCCGGTTGTAGTTCTCATATTCGAGCCCTGAATTTTCAACAAGGGGAAGGTAGAAATTGCAGTTTTGTGCACTTGCCCCCGGTAAGGTTATTGCCAGGACAAACATAATTGGAAGAGTAAAAAGAATCCTTTTCATTTTCTGCTGATTTTGGTTTGACAAGAAATATTTTTAATTTTAATCAGTCTGATTAAAAATTAAAGGAATAACCCTGGCATTTGTTCAATTGATTAATTTTGGCCAAAAAACAATGATAAAACAGTTTGAGATCAGCCTGCCCGCTTTCCGGAGGGGCTTTCACCTTATTACACGGCATATCGAAGATGGAATTGGCAGTTTACCTGAAAAAGGGCTTGTCAACATTTTCCTGCAACATACATCGGCCGGGCTTATGATAAATGAAAACGCCGACCCGTCAGTAAGAGCTGACATGAAAAGCAGCTTCGACCATATAGCTCCGGAACGTATGCCATACTATACTCACATTATGGAGGGCGATGATGATATGCCTGCGCATATAAAATCTGCTCTTACGGGGGTTTCTCTGAATATCCCTGTTTCGGGTGGGCGGATGAAGCTGGGCACCTGGCAGGGAATCTTCCTTGGGGAGTTCCGCGACAGGGGAGGGAGCCGAAGGTTAACGGTAACAGTTTACTCCTGACCTCCCTCAAACATTAGCATAACTGTATTGTTCTATATAAAAGCATTATTAATAACATATTTTATAAGGATATGTCAGAAGGTCTTTTCAAAACGGTCAAGCTTAAGGTGGAAGGAATGACTTGCACAAACTGCGCTTTAGGTATAAGCCGTACCCTTGAGGGTGAAGGTTTTCACAATGTGAATGCCGATTTTGCCGGGGGAGAGGTTAGTTTTGAGGTTGCAGATGATAGTATGCTCCCCCTGGCAAAAAAAAGGATAGAGTCACTGGGTTACAGGGTAACTGAAGCAAATGACCAGGATGATGGCAAGAAAAAAGGTCTTGCCCCGATAGAGAAGAAGTTCTGGTTCTCTGCTGTTTTTACCGTGCCCCTTATTCTGGCAATGTTCATTCCGGTCGATTTTTTACATAATGATATTTTCCAGCTCCTGCTGACTATCCCGGTTTTTACAGTCGGGTTCCTGCATTTTGGAAAGAGTGCGTGGTTCAGCCTGAAGTCAGGTGTTACCAATATGGATGTGCTTATTTTTCTTGGCAGCACAGCGGCTTTTGTTTACAGTCTTATTGGAACGGTTTACGGGCTTGGTCACGACTATATGTTTTATGAAACCTCCGCCAGTATTATTACCATTGTTCTGCTTGGAAACATGCTTGAGCATCGCTCTGTCAAAAAGACCACCAGCGCGATTGATGATCTGGTTAAGCTGCAGAAGAATACTGCCCTGAGGCTGACTACAGAAATGCATGAGGGGAGTGAGGATGTTGAGGAGGTGGATGCCTCCCTGATTGAAAAGGGAGACCGGGTACTGGTTAACACAGGCGATAAAATCCCGGTCGACGGCGAGATATACTGGGGCTCTGCGAGCATTGATGAAAGCCTGCTGTCAGGCGAGAGCCTGCCGGTCGAGAAGCAAAAGGGTGATAAGGTGGTCGGGGGTACAATACTTGTATCCGGTACAATAAAGGTAAAGACCACCGCTACCGGTAAAGACTCTGTGCTTTCACAGATTATTGAGCTGGTACGTAACGCACAGAAAGACAAACCAAAGCTGCAGAACCTGGCAGACAAGATAAGCATGATATTTGTTCCCACAGTGATTGTCCTGGCCCTGCTTACAATATCCTACTGGCTTTTTGGTACCGATCTGCCTTTCAGGGACTCACTGATGAGGGGAATTGCTGTTCTTGTAATTGCTTGTCCGTGTGCCCTTGGTCTGGCCATCCCCACGGCGGTTGTTGTCGGCATTGGGCGCTCTGCAAAGAGTGGTATACTTATAAAGGGCGGAAGTGCCATAGATAAGCTCAGTTCTGCAAATATGGTAGTTTTTGACAAAACTGGAACGCTTACAACCGGTGATTTCAGGTTAAGGAACCTGGAGTGTTTCGGAAGTTCTGAGGAGAGTGTGCGCAGCATACTTTACAGCCTTGAAAAGCATTCAGGCCATCCGCTGGCCCGTGCCATTACAGGGTTTTTCAGGGGATCCGGCGAAATCAGGCTCAGTGATGTTGAGGAACAGAAAGGGATGGGGGTCAAGGCAACAGATGCTGAGGGAAATGTATATATTGCAGGATCCTACAATGTTGCATCCCACCTTACAGAAGATGACAGCCATAATGTTTATCTCATAATGAATGACAGGCTGATAGCATGGCTTGATCTTGATGATGAGATCAAACCCGGCGCAGCCCAGCTTATTTCATTTCTCAAGAAAAGTGGCATAAAAACTGTACTTCTCAGTGGTGACAGAAAGGAGAGGTGCGAATCTATTGCCGTCGAGCTGGGAATTGAAAAGATCTATTCAGGAATGCTGCCCGGCCAGAAACTGGAGGTAATAGACAACCTTTCCAAAGATTACAAGGTGGCAATGGTAGGGGATGGTATAAATGATGCACCGGCACTTGCACGTGCATTTGTTGGTATTAGTATGAGTGATGCCACTCAGGTTGCCGTTAAGTCTGCCGAAGTTATACTCCTTAAGGGAGACCTCAGCCTGCTTGGAAAAGCCTTCGGTGCAACCAGGACTACAATACGTACGGTCAAGGAGAACCTTTTCTGGGCATTCTTCTACAATGTGGCTGCAATACCCCTTGCCATGATAGGGTTATTAACCCCGATAGTCGCCGCACTGGCAATGGCCTTTTCGGATGTTGTGGTGGTACTCAACTCCCTGCGGCTGAAAAGGCGGAGGCTCAGATAAAGCTTTATTTTCCGGCCTAGCCGTTCATAGACATCAGAAACTCTTCATTGTTCTGGGTATGCTTTATACGGTCAAGAAGGAACTCCATTGCTTCGATTGGCGTCATGTCGGCAATAAACTTGCGCAATACCCAGATTCTGTTCATCAACTCTCTGTTCAGCAGCAGATCCTCCCTCCTTGTTCCGGAGGAGACTATGTCGATTGAGGGGAATATTCTCTTGTTCGAAAGGCGGCGGTCGAGCTGGAGCTCCATATTGCCTGTACCCTTGAACTCTTCGAATATCACCTCATCCATCTTTGAACCTGTGTCAATAAGTGCAGTTGCGATGATTGAAAGAGACCCCCCGTTCTCGATGTTGCGTGCAGCACCAAAGAAGCGTTTTGGCTTGTGCAGTGCATTAGCGTCGACTCCGCCGGAGAGAACTTTCCCGGAGGCAGGCGATACGGTATTGAAAGCCCTTGCGAGCCTGGTGATGCTGTCAAGCAGTATCACTACATCATGGCCACATTCGACCATACGTTTTGCTTTTTCAAGGACAATGTTCGATACCTTTACATGCCTTTCGGCCGGTTCGTCGAAAGTTGAGGATATAACCTCACCCCTTACATTCCTTGCCATCTCTGTTACCTCTTCAGGTCTTTCGTCGATAAGCAGTACGATAAGGTAAACTTCCGGGTGGTTGGTCGCTATTGCGTTTGCAATCTCCTGAAGCAAAATGGTCTTACCTGTTTTTGGCTGGGCAACTATAAGTCCGCGCTGCCCTTTGCCTAGCGGGGCAAACATGTCTATTATCCGGGTTGACAGGGTTTCACCCTTATGTCCGGTTATCTCGAATTTTTCATCAGGAAACAGCGGGGTAAGGAAGTCAAATGGCACCCTGTCACGTACCTCGGCAGGTACGCGGCCGTTTATCTGTTCCACCTTGATCAGCGGGAAGTATTTTTCGTTTTCTTTTGGGGGGCGGATGCCTCCGGTTACAGTATCTCCTGTCTTCAGGCCGAAAAGCTTTATCTGGCTCTGGGATACATAAATATCGTCGGGGGAGTTGAGATAGTTATAGTCTGAAGACCTTAGGAATCCATATCCGTCCGGCATTATCTCAAGGACGCCCTCGGCTGTTATAATACCATCGAATTCATATACGGGATCTCCCGTGCGACGGTCGAAGCCCTTGGGCTTCTGGAAGGTTTCCCTTTCTTTCTGCTGCTCCTGCTGGGGCTGTGGCCGCTGCTTTTCTTTTGCTTGTTCACTTTGGTTTTTTGGTCGTGGCTGTTGTTCATGTTTCGGCTTTTGGATAACCTTTTCCTGTGGCCCCCTGGCATCATGTGTCCTGCCTGTTTCGGTACTACCGGCTTTCTCCCGGTCATTCCTCTCAGGTTGCTTTTTGTCAATCTGATCCTTTTTTTCTTCAGTTTGCCTTGCTGCAACCTGTTGCTCCTTTTTGCTGCGGCGGCCCCTTTTACGGCCTGTCTGTTTTGGTTCCGCCGGCTGAGTTTCCTTCTCCGGAACCTTGTTTTCGGCAGGCTTCTCTAATGGATTCTCCTTTTCCTGCTCCGGTTTATCATCTGTAGATTTTTCTAATGATGTAGCCGCAGGAATACGTTTGCGTGGCCGTCCGGGCCTGCGTTCTGGTTTTTTCTCCTCCCTTTTTTCCTGGCCGGAGGGCGGGTTCAGTGCCTGTGCATCAAGTATCCTGTAGATAAGGTCTTGTTTCTTGTAGGACTCCACCTTCTTAATGTCCAAGCCCTTGGCAATTTCCCTGAGCTCGGTAAGTAACTTACTGTTCAACTCTACAATGTCGTACATATTATGTGATTTGGGTATGATTCTATGATTTAAGTCTATAAATCCTGCCGTAAAGCAATGCTTGTCCGGGTCAAATATCAAAAGAGCCTGTTTTTCCGGCATGAGTCGGGAATCAACCTACGGAAGCACCTCCGGCAAAAGCTGCGGGAAAAGACAGTATGATTTTGGGTGTATAGCCAAAGAATATTATTGTATACGCAGGAATCGCTGCAAATATAATCAATACTTGTAAAAGAAAAAAATTTTTTATGTCCTGGGTTGCACAAAATGCAGTATTGACACTTTTACGCAGTTTTTCGCATAATATTGTACGAAAATCATGTAATTTTACCTTTAAGTAACTAAAACAAAAAAAAGATATTATGATACAACGTATTCAAAGTGTATACCTGTTCCTGGTATTTGTATTTTCAATATTATATATTGTGCTGCCACTGGCAAAATTTCCTGCAGTAATGCCGGATATGCCTCTCAGGGTTATACAGTACAATGAGTTTTTAATCGCCACCGGTGTTTCAGGATCCTGGATTGGTGCACTGCTGATAGTGCTTTTTGCAATGGGTGCACTGGTTACGGTTTATACAACTTTCCTCTACCGCAAAAGAATTACCCAGATCAGGCTGGGCAAGTACAACATGGTTATACATACTGCCATTATTTTGGCGTCTTTCTTTTTTGTTGACCACATAAGGAAGCAGGTAAGCGACGCCGACTTTTCATATGGCGTGGGAATTATATTCCCGGTAATTTCACTATTTCTTATACTGATGGCAAACCGATCAATCCGGAGGGATGAGGAACTGGTGCGTTCGGCCGACCGTATCCGGTAACCCTGCTCCCGGACTAATCTTCCAGACGTTTGATGATATAATCGGAATTGAACAGTCTGAGCGCTCCCATGTACTTTAGCTTGAACTTAATAAAGTCGCCTACCTTATATTTGCGCGGATTTTTACCCAGGTCCAATACGAGGATGTCTGAGCTTGCACCGGCCATCTCCATATTTTTATCAATCGGTATGAGAAAATCCGGGCTTATGTCAAGAAGGCCGACATCCAGGAGTGCCCGCCATGAAGTCTTTCCGTAGTCGGATGCATCTATCTCGTACGATTCGCCCGATGGGTTCTCCTGGAGGGTTCCCTCCGGCACAACTGGCTTTTCAATAAGTTCGATTATCTCCGCCTTAAAGGTTATGACATCATCCTTCATGCCCTTTATGGTCTTGCCTGTCCACAGGTTGGCCCCAAAGTAGAGGGTTTCGCCGACCCTGAAGTGGTTAACTCCCGGGGGTACCTGCTTTTTGGAAAGCATGGGTATTGTAACGGAGGTGCCGCCGGAAAGCAGATTGAGCTTCCGGTTGAACTTTACCTCGACAATTTGCTTGTAAAGGCTCAGCTGTATGAGTTTGTCGCGTGATGGCATAACCCCGTAAAGGCAATTGAGATTCGTCCCGAATCCGAGTATGCTTATATTGGGCAGCTCAAAAACCTTCGCATAGAAATCCACCAGTTTTTCGCCCATTACCCCTTCTCTGAGCTCGCCCATTTCAACCATTATTATCACTTCATGGATCTTGTCCTGGCGCTGGGCTTCCATTGAGATGAGCTTCATGGTCTCCAGGTCGGTGTTGAGGCTGACATCAGCGTATCTGACAAGGCTTCGTATGCTCCTTCGGGGTGGAGGTTTTATATATATGGTCTTTACTTCCGGATCAATACGTTTTATGGTTCGCAGGTTGGAAATCCTGGAATCCATAAGCTCCTTTGCCCCGAGTGCAATTACCTCCTTGATGTACAAATGGTTACCGCAAAGGAGCTTGGTTACTATGCCCCATTGAATATTGTGCCTTTTAAAGAGATTGTCGAGAAAGTTGTAGTTGTGTTTTAGCTTCTTCAGGCTGATCGATATTTCTGCCATGACGGTTTTTTTATCGGGTCCAGCGCATTTCGAGGTATTTGCTGGTAAACCCCAGTTTCTCATAGAGAAAACGTGCCGGATTCTCCGGCTCTACATGCAGCTTTATATCTCCCTTGGCTCTGTCGAATGTTTTGAGCATAAGCTCCTTGCCAAGGCCCTTGCCTCTGTAGTCCTTATGGACTGCAATATATACCAGTATGTTCTCAGGGATGTAACCACCCATACCAGTTTTGTTGATAACCACTGCACCTGTGATCCTGCCTTCTTCTCTTGATACCAGTATGAATCCGCCGAATTTCTCCTTGTCGTCAAGGGCAAAATCAATGCACTTCATAATGTACTTATGCTCGTCGCCAAACTGATCCAGGTGTTCGAACAAAAAGTCGGCAATTTCTTTTTTCTCGTCTGCTGATACAGTGTCTGCTGGTGAGTAAAATTTGTATTCCATTACTTTTTGTTGTTTAGATTTATTGTGAAGTTAATGATAATAAATGAAAGCAAAGACAATGTAATACCAAATATGTTGGGATCCAGTCCGAGTGGAAGGGCCCAATCGCCTGCTATAAGCGTTATTGTGGTACCACCACCCAGTATCATTGCCCAGAATGCTGCCACAGGTCTGGCATTTCTCATAAACAGAGCCCCCAATACCGGTATGAACAGGCCTGAAACCATGAATGCATAGGAGTGCAGCATCAGTTCAAGTACGCTGGGCATTACCGATGCAAGTAACAGGGCAATGCTTCCGAGTATTAGTGTCAATGCCTGCGACACCAGTAAAAATGATCTCCTTCCCACCGGCACCCTGAACCATTTTGAAAGGATGTCAGTAAGGAAGTTCCCGCTTGAGGCCATCAGGCATGAATCGGCCGTTGACATTATTGCGGAAAAATAAGCTGCCATCATCAGGCCCATAAGGCCTACCGGCAATACAGTACGAAGGAGCAGAGGAAGCCCCTGCTCAGCATCAATGTCGGCTGCATCTGTGAAACCAAGATACCCGAACATACCCTGGGCAATGGCAACCCTTGCGAACAGTCCGAGCAAAACGCCCATGAAGGCCATTACAGGCCATTCGAAAAGCCCTGCAATATACCAGGCTTTTTGTGCCTGTTTCTGGTCGCGAGATGCGTATATTCTTTGATAGAGGGTCATCCCGACAAACCAGATAGGGATTATTGTAACCGCCCAGTTCAGGATTTGCTGCCAGGATATGTTGGCCAGGCTGAAAAACTCTGGCGGCAATACCTCCCTTATCCCGCTCATACCTCCAACGCTGTAATATGCTATCGGTATACCGATGAATATAAGACCGGACATCAGTATTATCCATTGTATTGTGTCGGTATATATTACGGCCTTAATACCCCCCATTGAGGTATATACTATTACGATTATACCCATTATTATAAGAGCCGTCTGCCTGTCTATTATCGGAGTAAAGGTCGCTTCAGCCAGTATTGCACCGGCCAGTATCTGGGAACTTGTAAATCCAAGGTAACCTATTGCCGATATTATGCCTGCCAGAAATGCCACATTCGGGTTGTAAAAGCTGCCCAAAAACTGTGGAAATGTGTAAAACGTCCTGCTCTTTTCAAGTTGTTTCACTCTTGGGATAAGCAGAACCGCACTCAGCCAGGCTCCTATAAGACCGGTGAAAAGCATCCAGGATCCGGCAAGCCCCATAATGAAACCAAGGCCTCCGAGGCCTATGGAGAAACCTCCGCCAACATCGGTAGCCACTACTGAAAGCCCTATGTGCACACTGCCAATCTTGCGTCCGCCCACGTAAAAGTCGTCCACCCCCTTGTTGCGCATGAGGAAGTAGATACCTATACCTATAACTCCGATCATGTACAAGGTAAAGACAAGAATGTCCAAATAGTGCATATAGATATCAGAATGGATTTTTCTGCGGCAAAGATATGTATTTATGCCCCAAAAGCAAAATTACAAGGGTAAGCATTTGGTACAAAGAGCTTTATATGCCTTTTTATGAATGTTTAAATCTGACTACTTTTGTGGATGTAAGAGATAATGGTTTTGAAAAACAACAATTATGTATCCATGGGGGAATGAGCGGCGTTTTAATTCCTGGTCTGATACCGCCCGCAGACTTTATGGCAGCCGGCTGCAGAAAATAACTGTAAATGCCGGGTTCACCTGTCCGAACCGTGACGGGGCTGTCAGCCATGGTGGCTGCACCTTCTGCAATAACCAGGGCTTTAACCCCCCGTATTGCGACCCTGAAAAACCCATTAAGCAACAGATAGATGAAGGTCTTTCCTTCGTTAAAAAAAGATACCCCAGGGCCTCCCGGTTTGTTGCCTATTTCCAGGCTTATTCGAATACATACGCACCACTGGACAGATTAAAGAGAGTCTATGGCGAGGCTCTTTTA
>SLKR01000105.1 GCA_007134525.1 Bacteroidales bacterium
GAAACACCTGGTGCATCAGTGTTGAATGTTAGCTGGTAACCACTTCCTGTCTGATCTATTCGCAAGTCATCAAAACTGGCGATTCCTGAAGTGTTGGTCATCTTTGTAAGAGTGCCTGAGTCAAATGTATATCCCAGCCCGGTTTCTGAAACCGTAACGGTTATTCCTGAAACAGGGTTTTCGTAAGGGTCGTTTACCTGTACTGTTGGGGGTCCAAGTATATAATCCCCCGCTATTGATGTCTCGGGCTGGACTGTAATGTTTATTGATTCAGCCGCAGCAGGTGTCACCTCAAAGGAGTTGCTGATTGCATCATCCACTCCCGCAGCATCTGCATTGAAGACAATTTTATAGTCTGTGCCGGCCTCAGTAACAACCAGGTCATCGAATACTGCGTGGCCTTCCGCGTTGGTCATTACAGTAGTTGTACCTGATGAAAAATCATTTTTATTAAGGGTGGCGGAAATATTTACCCCTCCCACCGGGTTGCCATACTCATCGGATAAAAATACTGCTGGTGCAAAAGATATAATCTCACCGGCAGTCGTTTGTGACGGCTGGGTGGTAACGCTCAAGTTGACCGGTTCTGCTGCCGTAATATTAAAAAAGTCTGAAATGTCTGATAACAGACCGGTTGCAGATGCCTTAAGTGTATATTCTTCCCCTGCTTTGTCAATGCTCAGGTCGTCAAACTCTGCTATACCGTTAACTGCTGCTCTTGTCAGTGTACCACTCAGCTCACCTCCGCCGGGGTTCTGATCAATTGAAATGGTGATACTGTTTGTTGCATTTTCTGCCAGTGCTCCTTCAGAATCCAGAACCCTCACCTTGACAGCAGGTGAAATATGGCTACCTGCTGTTGAATTACCCGGCTGAACATCGAACTCAAGCTGTACGGGGCCGTCTGTTATTATATTGAATGGAACAGAGGTGTCGCTGCTCAACCCGGTAGCTGTTGCGGTTAACGTATAACCCGTACCAGGTTCGTCAATGCTCAGATCATCGAATGTAGCTATGCCATCAACAGCGTCAACTGTAAGTGTGCCCGATAACTCGCCCCCGGAGGGGTTGTTTGCAATTGCGATTGTAATACTGTTTGTTGCGTTCGCTACAAAATTGCCATTGCTGTCTTCAATGCGCACGGTTACCGGCGGTGTAATCGTTACTACGGGTTCACTGTTTGTCGGCTGAGAATCAAACACGAGTCTTGATGCATCACCCGGTATGGATGCAATATCTATAACATCGAAAATATCTTCGTCTGCAGCTGCTTCTGCTTTTATTGTGGCGGTTTCAACAGTAGTATGGGTTGTGTATATCACAGTTGCTTTGCCCCCATTATCGGAGGTTGTAGTGTGAGATAAAAGAGACCCGTTTCCGGATATAATCGTAAACAGCACCTCTATACCTGCCAGGGGGTTATCGTTTGCATCAGTGACCAGGGCGGTTACCGTAGACTGCTCTCCGGCAACAGGGGTTTCGGGATCTGCGGAAAGTGAAATATTTTCCGGGTATGGAATGGCAGTAAAATCCTCCTCTGTTACATTCTGATTAACCGGCCCTGCAACCAGCCTGCTAACGGGTTCAAAATAGTACCCTTCAAGTGAAGGGGTAATGGTTATGTCCTCTGATCCTTCAACTACATTTGTAAGTGTATATTCGCCGGAAGCATTTGTTTCTGCTGTCTGTGAATGCCCCCCGGTTGCGGTTACCAAAACATTTTCAACACCACTGCCATTGCCATTATAATCCAAAATTGAACCCGAAATAGTATAGGTAGTCCTTTCCGGAGCAAGTGCGATGAGCTGGCCAATATTTGCTGCATTGGGTCCTGTTGCGGTTCTGTCTCCCGTTGGTCCGGCAGGCGAAATGGGCTGGGTTCCAACACCTTGAGCGACACCGTTTGGCCCTGCCCCGGTTTTTATGTTTAGTCTTGAGTCTAATTGATTAAATGAAATGTCAACATTACCATTTGCGCCGGCAAACCCGCCAAATAGCATTGTGTTTTCAACGGTTGTTGTGATGCCCGGGGCAGTAATTGTGCTTCCTGAGTTTGCTTGCCCGTTGTATGCATTTATGGGGCTTATATTGTCTGCTCCCCTAAATAAGGCAATAGAACCTGTTGAACGAGAAATACTACTAATACTACTGAACCCCCATGTGTAAGAAGCAGGTTCTGATCCCGTTGCAACCTTGTAATATGTGGCTGCTGCAAGTGTGGTGCCGCTATTGTCCCTCCTTATAAGTGTCCAGCCATTTGGTGCTGTAATATTCTGGTTGCTTCCCTGCCTTACCGCAATAAATGCAACCATTACATCGCCTTCCTGAGTTCCGCCTGGAACAGCTATCGATATTGAGGCTGCATTCACCTCTGCTGTTGTGCCGCCTATATATGAGATCTGCCCGGTTACTGAGCCTGATGCTGCAAATAGTAACAACAGACCGACTAGTAAAGCTTTAGCTTTTACTGTCAAAAGATGTATGGTGTGCTTATTGTGCATCAGGGATATACTTTACCGGGAAAATCCAAGCAAAAATACTTGTTTTATTTGTGCTTTCTTTTCAATTATGTTTACTTGATTATAAAACTATCAAGAACAATTTACCAATAATATTATTCAAAAAACAAGCCACAAGCCACAAATCGCTGATAAACAGTATAAAAATATATTTACGGGCTGTATGTATGAAAAAACACTCTTCATTTTCGAAGAACTACAAGGTATTGTCGCTCTTATGGCAGCTATAGTATTCAAAGTACTGTTGAAACATGTTTTTTACTATTTTTACAATAGTCTGTTTGGTGTGCTGTAACTTTTCTGGCACCCTATCCGTTACACTATTGAAAACCATGAAAACAAGGAATTGATTGAATGACAACGGCCCAGTACAATCAATGCGTTGACAGATACTCTGATGGTGTTTACCGCTTTATCCTCAAGAACATGCGTGACGAGGAGAAGGCAAGGGATGTGGTGCAGGACAGTTTCGAGAAGATGTGGATTAAGGTTGAGGAGATAAGTTTTGAGAAAGCCAGGTCGTACCTTTTTACAACAGCATATCACACAATGATAGATTCAATAAGAAAGGACAGGAAGCAGACACCCCTGGAGGATCAGGCCATAAACAGCCACTCATGCAATAATGAGTATTCGGGCCTTAAAGAGGTGCTCGACGAGGCGCTTTCCAGACTGAGCCCCGACCAGCGGTCGGTTGTTATGCTGAGAGATTACGAAGGCTACTCATATGATGAAATCGGAAGGATTACAGGCCTGAGTGAATCTCAGGTAAAGGTATATATATACAGGGCAAGGGTTTTTTTAAAAAACTATATCGGCAGCATGGATGCTGTTTTATAAGGCATGAAGATAAACAGAGAAAACTATGCAGAATTCTTCCTTGACTATTTCGAGGGCAGACTCCCCGAAAAGGAGGTGGGAGAGCTGTTGCGTTTTCTGGAGCTTCATCCCGACCTTAAAGATGAGTTTGAAAACTTTGAACCGGTTTTCCTGAGTGATGACAGGGAGATAAGATTTCCATTGAAGGCGTCACTTAAAAAGGATGAGGCTTTTGCCATTAACCCTGGCAATTATGAAAGCATATTTGCTGCCTATGTTGAAGGTGATCTGACAGCAGCCGAATCGTTGGCTGTTGAGGAGTTTGCAGCTTCTGACCCTGCATATGCAAGGGAGTTTGACCTGATGGGTAAAACAAAGCTCAGCCCCGACACCACAGTTGTTTTTGAAGGCAAAAACCACCTGAAACGCTACATTATAGGGAAAGAGGCTCCGGTAAAGGACAGCGCCCGGGGTATATTCTTTGGCACTATGAGGCAGAAGCTAATGTATGCCGGATCTATCGCTGCAGCCATACTTTTATTGATAACGGTTACCATTTCACTGTTCCCGCTCAGGGAAGGGTTATGGGTGACCTATTATGAAGAGAGCCATGCCCCCAGTGAAACACCTGTTGGAGGGGAAGCGGGGCAACCGGGGGCCGTTGCGGAAGCTCCCTCCCCCCTGCAGGAGCCGGATGATATGGTAATTCCTGAGAGTGAACCCTCCAGGATTCAGCAGGTTCAACCATCTTCCGTTGCAGAACCGGTAACGCCGCCATCCCCGGAACTGCCTGACCCCGTTGCCGGGCAAAACCTCTATGCCTCCGGGCTTAACCTTCCTGCCAGCCGCATGGAGAGCCGTAAGCCTTCGTCAATAAGCGATGGCAGGCCCGGTCGTTCTTCAGTCAGCATTGAACCCAGGCATGAGTACCAGTGGATAGCATATCTTGACAGGCCCGTAGATGAAGCAGACGACAGCATGGGCCGCCGCAGTGAAGTGTCCTTTACTGAGCTTGCACTTGGGCAGCTGGAGCAGAGGGCGGGTGTCGACCTTAACGATGTGGTTTCGGCAAGCGGACGTTTATCTTTGGCAGAACTGGCCGGTAGGGGTCTTTCCGGCCTTAACAATCTTTTGGGCCATCCGGTAGTGGTAAATGGAGAGAGCCGCGATGATGGCCGCAAGGTGGAATTTGCCATCGGAAGCTTTATCGAGGTATCCAGGACAAGTGGTAACAATTAAACCACAAACCGCAACTAGCCGGCCGGCGTCTCAGCTCTTTTATGTTTCCAGCGCCTGTGCGACCACAACCAGTCAGAAGGTGAGCGTTCAATCTCCTTTTCAAGCAGTTTCATGAACTTTAGTGTAATTTCCCCTTCTTTCATACCGGAAGGATTATCGGTGATAAGTTCTATGTGTAACAGGTATTTGCCCCGTCCCTGCCTTCGCATGGCAACGAATATAACCGGCATGCCGGTGCTCCTGGCAAGTTTTTCCGGGCCATAATATACGGGGGTTTCCTGGTTCAGGAAATCGATCCAGTAAGCAGTTTTAGGGGTGGGTGTCTGGTCGGATATAAGGCCCAGAACAAAGGGATCACCACCTTTTATGTATTTTACCAGAGCCCTGCCCGTAAGCTTTTTGCTTACAAGCTCTGCAGCATACCTGCCACGCAGTTTCAGCATAAGCCTGTCTATTACCTTGTCTTTAAGCGGCCGGTAAACAGGCACAATTTTAAACGGGAGGTTAAGTGTTGTGGCCGGAGGCACCCATTCCCAGTTCCCAAGATGCCCTAACATGCCTATAAAGGAGATCCTGTTTGCGTACATATCCAGTATCATACTTTTGTCCTCCTCCCTGATCCTGCACCTTCTTATTATCTCCCTGTCGCTTATCCTGAGCAGCTTTATTGTCTCAAACTCCACATCGGTGAGGTTAAGGTAAAACTTGCGGGCAATTTTACGGATCTCAGCTTCATCTTTCCCGGGAAATGAGTTTCGAAGGTTCTCCATTACTATGCGTCGGCGGTAGCGCACTATGTCCGACATTAAAAATGCAGTAAAGGAAGACAGGACATGCAAAAAGGACATGGGCAACAGGGCCAGTAAATGAAACAGGCCTGAAAAAAGGTAGCTTGGGATATACTTTACTCTTTGCATTGTATGTCCGGATGTTTTTTCAGCCCTTTGGGCTAATAAAGTAGGTTGTCATAAGGGTAGCGCTTTTTGTGTATCTCCACCACCATGTCGTAAAGGAGCTTCCTGAAGGCCTCAATATTTTGCTTGTGTTTTGCCGAGATGAATATACAGGGGTTTCCAAGCCTTCCCATCCAGGTTTTTTTCATTTCCTCAAGGCTTATATTCTCCCTGGTGGGAGGGCTGAGGTCATCCTCGTCCTGGTCCACCCATGAGTATTTGTCAGTTTTATTGAATACCATAACAACCTGCTTCTCATCTTCTCCCAGTATCTCCTGAAGGGTCTCATTTACAACGCCGATCTGCTCTTCAAAATTCGGATGTGAGATATCCACCACATGCACAAGGATATCAGACTCCCTGACTTCGTCCAGAGTTGACTTGAAAGATTCAATAAGATGATGGGGAAGCTTGCGGATAAAACCAACCGTGTCAGAGAGAAGGAAGGGAAGGTTTCCAATTACCACCTTCCTTACCGTAGTGTCGAGGGTTGCAAACAGCTTGTCTTCGGCAAACACGTCGGTCTTGCTGAGCATATTCATGATGGTCGACTTGCCGACATTGGTATAACCGACCAGGGCAACCCTTACCAGGCTGCCACGGTTTGAGCGCTGGGTGGCCTTTTGCTTGTCGATCTGCTGAAGCTTTTTCTTCAAAAGGGCGATCTTGTCCCTGACAATACGGCGGTCGGTCTCGATCTCCTTTTCGCCCGGTCCCTTAAGTCCGATCCCCCCTTTCTGCCTCTCAAGGTGGGTCCACATACCTGCAAGTCGAGGAAGCAGGTACTGGTACTGGGCAAGCTCTACCTGTGTCCTTGCATGAGCCGTGCGTGCCCTCATGGCAAATATGTCAAGGATTAGATTGCTGCGATCAATAACCCTGGTTTTAAATGCCCTGTCGAGGTTGCGCTGCTGTGAGGCTGTAAGTTCATCGTCAAAAACAACAAGGTCAGCCTCAGCATCCTCAATAAAACTGCGTATCTCTTCCACCTTGCCCTTGCCAAGATAGGTGGCCGGGTCGGGCTTGTCAAGTTTCTGGGTAAAACGTTCAATCACTGTTCCGCCCGCAGTGTCAACCAAAAAGGCAAGCTCATCCAGGTATTCACTAACCACGTCCTCCGGCTCCTTGCCAAGAATGGCTCCTATTATTACAACACGTTCTTTCTCCTTTTTTATCTCAATGTTTTTGGGCATGCTATTCGCTTGATTTGTGGAAAACTCATGCATCAGACTGCAAAAGTAATATATAGTGATGAATAATGAGCCCGCCATTGTCAGGAAGGCCAAAAATGGACAAAAACCAACCAATTGTTATAATTGTACTATATTTACTGTTGTTTTTTCGCTTTAATGATGAATATTCTATTTGTCCATTCTATCGGCAAGCGTAAATTCTGGGGGGGAGAAAAGTGGCTTGTGCTGATGGCCAGCGGACTCAGGCAGAAAGGGCATCGGGTTATTGTAGGAGGCCGCCCCGGCTCAAGGTTGCTTGTAAATGCTTCCAGACAGGGGCTTGAAACTGCCGGTATATATATCATAAGCGATATAAATCCCTTCCACATAATAACGATCGCCGGGATAATAAGAAAGGAAAAAATTGATGTGGTAATTACCCGGGGCCGGGAGCTTGCTATCACCGGGTTGGCATCAAGGCTTGCCGGAAAGATGTGGAAAGTAAGGCCTGTGGTTCTTGTCAGGCACGGCCTTCCGCTGCTTTGCAGCATAAGAAAGCATGTTTTCCTGCTGAACATGCTTGCCGACGGCATTATCACAAACACTCATTCGATAAGGGAGCTTTATGAAGCCAGAGGCTGGGTAAAAAAGGGGTTTACCAGGGTAATACACAATGGCACAACTGCATCCGCCGGCCAAGAGGAGTATCCCTTCCGTGAGCTCTATCCAGGCAGGCACATAGTGTTAACTGCAGGCAGGCTTGCATTACAGAAGGGTTACTTCTATCTTATCGATGCAATATCAATTTTAAAGCAAAAGCGTAAAGATCTTCTGTTTTTCATCCTTGGGGAGGGGAAACTCTCATACAGGCTGAAGTCGTATGCAAGGAAGAGGGGTGTTTCGGAAATGATCCATTTTGAAGGTTTTGTAGAAGATGTATCGCCCTATATGAAGGGCTGTGACATATTTGTTCTACCCTCTGTTTATGAGGGCATGCCCAATGCCGCTATGGAGGCTATGTCATATGGCAGACCGGTGGTTCTTAGCAGTGTTTATGGATCAAAAGAGCTGGTAAAAAGTGAAGAGACAGGCCTTCTGGTCCCGCCCCGCAACCCCCGGGCCATTGCAAAGGCACTTGACCGTCTTGCGGGCGACAGCCAGTTGCGCCGCAGACTGGGCGCAAACGCCAGGAAGCATGTAAGTGAAACCTTCCCGGTAAGTAAAATGGTTGATAGGATGGAGGACTATTTAAAGGAAAAGCTCGAGGAAAAAAGTTCCCGTTAGTAAAAAGACCTGAAGCCTATTATTTCCCTTACCTCCCTTATTGTTTTACCGGCACTTTCGCGTGCTTTTTCAGCACCCATTCGTGCTACCTTTGACAGGTATTCATTGTCGGCATCAATCTCCAAAATCTTTTCCCTGAGAGGGGTTGTAAAACTGATAATGTCTTCAGCCAGTTGTTTTTTCATGTCTCCGTAACGGATGGTGGCATTCTTGTACTCCTGAAGGAAATAGTCTACGGTATCCTTGCTGCACACTGCCTTCATAAGGTTAAAGAGGTTCTCTACCGGCTGCGACATCTTTTCGCCAGGCTTTTGCGGGCCTGAATCTGTGGTAGCTCTCATTACCTTTTTGCGTATGCTTTTTGGGTCGTCAGCCAGGAAGACTGCATTGCCCTCTGACTCCGACTTACCCATTTTCGTGCTGCCGTCCAAACCGGGTATCTTTATAAGCTTGTTTTCAAAGTTAAATGCGTATGGAGGGGGGAAATAATCAACCCTGTACATCCGGTTAAAGCGGTTAGCAAATGTGCGGGCCATTTCAAGGTGCTGCTCCTGATCTTTGCCTACAGGCACCTTGGAAGCTTTGTGGATTATAATATCCGCAGCCATCAGTACCGGATATGTAAGCAGGCCTGCATTGACGTTATCAGGCTGCTTGCGAACCTTTTCCTTAAATGATGTGCACCTTTCAAGCTCCCCCTTATAGGCATTCATGTTGAGCAGCAGATATAACTCTGCAATCTCCGGCACATCGCTTTGTACGTAAAGGGTTGCCTGCTCAGGGTCAATGCCTGCTGCGAGATATTCAACGAGCACCTGGCGCACATTGCGGTGAAAATCTTCAGGTGTCGGATGTGTGGTCAGTGAATGGTAATCGGCAATAAAAAAATAACAGTTGTGTTCATGCTGCATTTTTATAAAGTTCCGGATTGCCCCGAAATAATTGCCCAGGTGCAGGTTCCCGGTTGACCGTATTCCGCTTAAAACAGTTTCCATGCCGCAAAAGTAACATTTATTTTTTTTATACTTTCTGGCTGCCCGTATTGATGAACATTCCGGGGTTGCGGATATTGTCGGTTATTATCAGCACAATGGCAATTACATAAAAGCTTTCGATGAGCATCTCGTAAAAAAACCGGGCGGTTTCTGATGAGTGGTATGCAGTAAGCAGCAGAAGGAATATCACATGGCAAAGGAAGAATATGCCAATATTCCATTTGCCGCTCCGTATAAACTGCTTCCATCCAAACACAAAGGCCAAAAATACCTGCCAGGCGATTATTATTATCGTAGGGTAGAAAATTGTCTGCAACTCCTGTGGATAGGTGGAGCCCCGGCCGTCAACAGTTCTGTGCACCCTGAAAAGGTCAGTTCCCGTATCTCTTTCGACCGTAATATTGCTTTCCCTTCCGCCTATGTCCAGAACCACATTGGTTGAAAATGCAAGTACCCTTGCATAGACAACTTCGAGTCCGGTAAGCCACAGGGCGCTTACTATAAGTATACTGGCCAGAAGTATCCCAACTTTTTTAAGCATGATGCCTTTGTTTTATTTTCCGGCTGCCGCCTCCCCAACACTCCTGCGGGCTGTTAGTTCCCTCCAGGCCCACAGTCCGAAAACTATAAAGCCGAAAAGCACATTCCACACTATGTCATGTACCACATCGAACAGCTCGGGCCTGTAGCTTCCCAGATAACCCATGCTTATAAACCTGAGGTTGTTCATTACAAATATCCCCAGAAGCATGATTGCCAGGCTTGTAAATTTATGCCTGAGAGGCCATCTGGCGAATATTACAAGCACGACAGCGAAAAGGTAGAAGGTGTATGCTGTGCATTCAATTATAACCTGCATCCTGAAGCCGTTTACAGTAAGGAAGGGTAAGCGGTCAACCTCGACCGGCAAAAAGAGTACCCTGCCGAACCAGTATGCCGAATATGTTGTGAACTTTATCAGGAAAGTTGCAATGTGGTCTCTCAGGCCCGGCAGGTGGATGATTGTATTGATCACAAACCATGCTGCAAATGCCCACAGAAGCGGCTTAAGGCTTCGGATCATCTCCTTTCGCCTTGCCCTTTGCTGATGCCTGCTTAATCCCCTGTGCTTGTTTCTGACTTTTTTGGACACAGAAATATAAGTTTGTGTGTATGGTTCAGAGACAAAAATACATATTTTACTTACAAAGTATTTAATACTTGTTTAAAGGACCTTCATGAACGCAAGGAATGATTTTGAACTTGCAAGCTTGTCCTGCTCTTTCAGCAGGCTTTTCAGCGAAATAACCCCCACAACATATGAGTAGTCCCTTGTAATGTATGTTTCGCTTATGTCTTCAAATCTGAGCCGGTTGAACTGTTTAGTATCCCTGTATCTGAAATAGACCTCCAGCCTGGCATCATTGTCAGGCCGGGGAGCCTTGAAGTACCTGCGCTTTTTATATTCATACCTGTACTGGTGGCTCCTTGCCATTATGTCTGAGAGGACGGAACTGCCCGTCGGATACCCTCCGGCGCCTTTGCCGAACATAAATTGCTTATCATAAAAGGCCCCTTCAATAACCACTCCGTTATATTCATTTTCAACATTGTATATGTGTTCTTCGGGCCCCGCCATTTTAGGCATTACAAAAAGGGCAAGCCGGTCGCCCCCGAACTTTACCGCCTGTGCAACCGGTTTTATCCTGAACCCCCTTTCCCTGGCAAAGCGGATATCGGCCTTGTCCAGGTTTGAAATTCCAAACCGGAATATATCCCCGGGCTTTACGATCAGCCCGAATCCGTGCAAGGCCAGGATGCTGAGCTTGTAGGTGGCGTCGAACCCCTCAACGTCCAGGTCGGGGTCAGACTCGGCAAACCCAAGCTCCTGTGCCCGGGCAAGGGCATCACGGTAAGATGTTCCGTTATGGAATGCCTGGCTTAGTATATAGTTTGAGGAACCGTTGAGTATGCCTGTAATTGACAAGAGCAGATCGGTATCGTAGTACTCTTCAAGGTTACGAATAATGGGTATGCTTCCGCATGCCGAAGCATCATAAAGCAGGGCTTTGCCCGACTCCTCCTGGAGGCCGATCAGTTCCTCCATATGGGTGGCAAGCATTTTTTTGTTGCCCGACACCACGTTCTTCCCTGCCTTAAGGGCGGCCCTCACAATTTCATATGCTTCTTCCGGCTCATTGATAAGTTCAACCACCAGGTTTATTTCCGCATCGTTAATTATCTCATCCGGATTGTGGCAAAACATACCTTTCTGAAGGCTCCTTTGCTTGTCAGGGTGTTTTATGCAGATCTTTTTTATTTCTGCCTGTGATGCAGGGCTTTGGGATATTACATGGTAAAGGCTTTCGCCCACTACCCCGAAGCCAAACAATCCTATTTTCTGTTTTCTTTCATATGCTGTCATATTATTTTGGTTTTGCAGGTGAATAAAAACGGGCTATTGCAGAGCTGATCTTCTGGTTTTCAAGTAAAAAACCATCATGCCCGTAATCAGAATAAATTTCATGGTACGATCCTTTTGGTATAAGCCGGGCAATTTCCTTTTGTTCTTCCGGAGGGAACAGCATATCGTTGCTGATGCCAAATGCAAGGGTGCGCGCCTTTACCTCAGCCAGTGCAGCGGCCAGACTGCCCCTGCCCCTGGCAATATTGTGGGTGTCGTGAGCCTTTATCAGAGAGTAATAACTGTATGGGTTAAAACGCCTTACAAGTTTTTCTCCCTGATACCTCTGGTATGAAGATGCCCTGAACCCGTCGGTTTTTTCATTGTTCTCCTCTGACTGTGTGAAGTTGTAGGCCTCATATCCGCGGTAGCTCAGAAGGCCTATGGCCCTCGCTGCTGCGAGACCTGCCCTGCCTCCATCAGGGGTTACACCGTCAAAGCTGCTGTCGGCCTCCATGGCCATACGCTTGGTCTCATTTATGGCTATTGCCCAGGGTGTTGCCTTTGATCCGCTGGCCAGAAGGATCAGGTTGTCTGTGACATCTGGCTCGGAAACCGCCCACTCCAGGGCCTGGAAGCCACCCACGGATGCCCCTGTAAGTGTATGTATCCTTTTAATGCCAAGATGTTCCTTAAGCATAATATGGCATTTTACCATATCCCTTATGGTTACAAGCGGAAATTCCTTCATCCATGGCTTTTCTGATCCCGGCCTTATACTGCCCGGGCCTGTTGTACCATAGCAGCTGCCAAGGATATTGGCACACACAATTGTATATTTTTCCGGGTCATAGAAACGCCCGGGCCCGACCATTCCGGGCCACCATTCAACCGGATCTGAGTTTGCCGTAAGGGCATGGCATATCCATACAACAGGTTTGCCCGAAAGGTCTGCCCGTGTGGAAATATGGCAGGTAATGTCAATGCTGTCAAGCGTTGCACCTGACTCAAGGACAAATGGCCCTTTAAATGTTACAGAATGTTTTATCATAAACGTGATTTTATCAGACAGACTTTATAGCCTGTTCCAGGTCGGCTATTATATCGTCAATGTGTTCTATTCCAAGCGACACCCTCAGAGTCCCGGCCCCTACACCAGCTGCCTTGCGGGCTTCGGCCGAAAGCTGCTGGTGGGTTGTATTGGCCGGCTGGATTATCAGGGTTTTATTGTCTCCCACGTTGGCCACGTGGCTTATCAGCTCCAGCTTGTCAACCAGTGCGGCAGTCTGCTCCAGGCTTCCGTCAAGCTCAAATGAAAGCACTCCGCCAAAACCGTTATTCAGGTATTTCTCTGCCTGCTTGTGTGCAGGATGGCCGGAAAGGCCGGGGTAGTCAACTTTTTTTACCCTGGTATGGTCAGACAGCCACCCGGCCAGGTGTGCTGCATTGCTGCACTGTCTGGTCATGCGCAACGACAGCGTCTCAAGCCCGTTTAGGAGCAGAAAACTATTAAATGGGCTAAGGCATGGACCAAAATCCCTTAAGTATTCTGCCCTGGCCTTTGCAATAAATGCAAGCTCTCCGGCCGCTTCGGTAAATACCAGACCATGGTAGCTTGGGGATGGCTTGCTTAGTTTCGGAAAGGAGCCGTTGTTCCAGTTGAACCTGCCCGAGTCGGTGATGATACCTCCCAGCACCTGCCCGTGACCGCCGATCCATTTGGTGGCAGACTGCACCACTAATGCCGCGCCGTGTTCTATCGGCTTGCAAAGGTAGCCGGCACCTGCAAAGGTGTTGTCAACGATAAGGGGTATCCCGTATTTTTTGCTGAGGGCCGAAAGACCATCAAAATCAGGAACAGAGAAGCCCGGGTTGCCTATAGTTTCCACATAGAGAGCTTTGGTATCTTCATCAATCAGCTTTTCCATGTCTTCTGCCCTGTCGCCTTCAGCGAACCTGGCAGTGATCCCGAACGTCCCCAAACTGTGTCTGAACTGGTTATAGGTGCCACCGTAAAGATAGGGAGAGGATATGAAGTTATCCCCCGGTGACAGTATCGTTGTTATTGCAATTAGCTGGGCCGCGTGTCCTGAAGCCAGCGCCAGTGATGCTGCACCGCCCTCCAGGGCAGAGATCCTTTGTTCCAGGATGTCGTTTGTGGGGTTGTTTATCCTGCTGTAAATGTTTCCGCTCTCCTCAAGAGAGAAAAGCTTGCTTGCGTGTTCGCTGTTGCGGAACTGGTAGGCAGTTGTAAGGTATATTGGGGTTGCCCTTGCCAGGGTTCCAGGTTCCGGCTTGTAGCCGCTGTGTACCTGTAATGTGTCGAAGTGATATGTTATAGCTGTCATTTTCTTTTGATTTTTTTGGTTTGTAATTACAGACATGTATTAGGTTATCCTGTACAGCTGGAGTGCATTGACAGGATAACTGCCGGATTTTGAAGTGGGATATATGCGCATTCAGCGCATAAACATAGAAGAACCGAAATTGCTGTTGCACAGGCAGGATTGCCGGTGAATGATAATGCCTCTTGTAAACCCACCAGTTCTGTGGGGGCCTGAATCAATAGTAATGGATGAAAAACTCTTCATTAAACAAGGTTTTTATTTATTACTCCCTTTTGGGCAGGTTTTAGCACCTTCGCCTTTAGAGGCGGGTTGCTAGGGCATCACTGAGCCTGTTCTCTCAGCCCTTCTCAATAAATAAACCCTTCGACTGGAAGGATGTATTGGGCGCAAATATACAAATTATTTTAAATATGTGTATAAATTGCCAAAACAATTTTGCTATATCTGCAATATTCTGAGCTTTAATCTGTATTCTGCAGGGTTACCACGGGATTCATGCTGGCTGCCCTGTATGATATCAGACCTACGGTTATCACTGCTATCAGGTAAACCAATACTGCAGGCAGCAGGAACGCCATCCAGTTTAAGTCGACCCTGAAGGCAAAGTTGTCAAGCCACCTGCTGATAAATAAATATGCAGCCGGCCAGGCCAGAATATTCGACACTATTACCAGTATGCCGAATTCGCTGGTTATAAGGCGGGTTATATCAGAAACTGAAGCCCCGAGAACCTTGCGTATACCTATTTCCTTGGTGCGTGTGGCCGCAGCGTAAACTGCCAGGCCGAGCAGTCCGAGTACCGACAAAAGAACAGCCAGCCCTGCAAAACCAGCCATTATAAGCATCATCCTGCGGTCGTCCTGGTAATGCTCCATGAACTGATCATCAACAAAACTGTAAATCAGCGGCCATTGGGATGCCTCCTCCTGCCATATTGTTTCCAGGAAGTTTATAGCCTGTTCGTAAGAGCCTTCTTCAAGGCGTACCATTATATTGAACCAGTTCTGGGGGTATGATCCGGCATTTATAAAGAAGGCCATAGGCCCCACCGGCTCATGCAAGGATGAAAAATGGATATCCTCTACAACACCTATTATCTGCCTTGGTACCCCGTCATAAAAACCTTCTATCCATATACCTACCGGTTCATCCAGCCCCATCCTGTCTACAGCGGCTTTGTTGAGTATGGTGGCCGAAGAGCCATCGGTGGCCATTTCAGGTGAAAAATCCCTTCCCATGAGAATGCGGCTGCCGAGGGTGCTGAAAAAATCTGCATCAACTGAATTAATTGCCCCGTGCACTGACTGGCTGCCTTCATCTGTTTCCCAGCGAATTGAGGTATAATTATTCGGGGTATTTGGCGGGGTGTTGTGTGCCAGCGTTACACCTGCAACGTCTGTCCGCTGGCTTAGTATCTCTTTGAGATAATCTGCGCGGGCCATGCCCTGCTGGTCCAAAGGATTCCTTATTACTATAAGTCCTTCACGTTCATATCCGGGGTTGCGGTCTGACAAATAGCGCATCTGCCAGAATATCATAAGGCTGGATACGATCAGTGCCGTTGATACGGCAAACTGCAGAAGGGTGAGCAATTCCCGCATCCTGAAACTATAGCGTTTGTTTTTAGGGCCTTTAATGTTTCCAATGTGCTGCACGCCCTTCATGGCATTAATTGCCTTGAAGCGCGACATTACCATGGCCGGGTATCCACCTGCAATTAATGATATAATGACCAGCAGGCCAATCAGCAAAACCAGCAGCATGGGGTCGGAAAACAGTTCCATTGAAAGCGCTTTGCCGGTAAGGTTGTTCAGTGCGGGTAACAGTAACTCAACCAGCAGAAGTGCCAGCAACATGGCAAAGAATGCTATTACGAAGGTTTCGGCTATGAACTGCATGATAAGCTGAGGCCTGCTTACCCCGAGTACCTTTTTTACGCCGATTTCCCGGGCACGCCTGATTGCCGTTGCAACACTCAGGTTAATGAAGTTGAAACAGGCCAGCACCAGAATAAGTACGGCCACAGCAGAAAAGATAAATACTACGGTAATATTGCCGGTTTGTGCCCAGTCCCACTCAATATGGTGTGACTTAAGGCGGATATCCAGAAGTGGTTGCAGGCGGAAGGCCACCCTGTCCCTGTAGGCCTCGTGATTTTCCCACACCACATTTTTTACAAGCTCTGCAACTGCTGATGGATCGGTGCCGGTTGCAAGCCTGAAATAATAATACGAACTGCTGTTTGACCAGTTTGTAAGTGCTGACTGGTTTAGCGACATAAGGCTTTCGATGGATGCAATCATGGAGTATTCAAGATGGGAGTTCCCCGGAGGGTCTTCAATGATTGCTGTTACAACAAAGGAATATTGGTTGTCATATAGCATTGTTTGACCCATCGGATCACTGTCTCCGAAATACTTCCCGGCAGCATCTTCGGTAAGTATAATGGAATTGGGGTTTGAAAGTGCGTTTGAAGGATCCCCTTTAATGAACTCAAAGGATAAAATATCCACTATGCTGGAATCTGCAAGCAGCAGCAAGCGCTCAGTCATGGGTTCATTATCTGTGTTGAAAACACTCTCTGTCCAGATTATGACCCTTCCCACAGCCTCTACACCCGGAATCTGGTCAACCAGGTAGGGATGCATGGCTCCCGGCTGTATGGCACTCTCTCCCCCTGTTCTGGGGTTATGCATAAGCAGCCTGTAAGTGTCGCCGGCATGTTCATGATAACGGTCGTAACGGAGCTCATCCCTTACAAACAGGAATATTATCAGGCAGGCGGCAATACCTGCACTTAATCCAACAATATTGATCAGGGAATAGATGTCATTTTTTCGGATCTTCCTGAAAAAGACCCGGAGTATACTCTTTACCATTGGTGTATAAGGGTTGGTGATATATAATCCTAAGCAACAAATTGCAGACCAAAAGTCGTAAAGTTGTAAAATAGAGGGAAATGTACAAAGACGCAGGGTTTAACCCTGTCCACTAATGCACACAATATGTACGTTAACGGACAAGAATTTGCACTATAATTATTATAAACAACAACTGACCATATGTTTTTTATTAATAAAAGTCATATGTTTGCAGGGCTAATATAATTAACTAACGAACATAATTACAATAATGAAAAAACTTGTTACTTTGATCCTTCTGGTTTCCGGAATTACCATTCTAAATGCACAGCAACTTTTTAAAGATACTGAGGGAGAACCTTTCCCTGAGTTTGAATGCCCGGAAAATTCAGTTTATTGTTTTACGGATTACATTGATCTTGAACTTGGTCCGGCTGACGACTTTTTTGGCCAGGGTTTTGAGCTTGCAACCAGGTTTTCTGCCGGTTCATTTTCCCAGATAAGATTCTGGGGCATATTTTATAGTGGGATGATTTTAAAAACCGGTACTCCCCCCGTTGCGGACTTCAGGGTTAATGTTTATGATATTGGTGATGACGGACCGGGAGATCTTAAAGCGTCTTTTACCTTTGAAAACAAAGAAGCGGACCAGGTTTTGCTTTCAGAAGAAACGGACGAGGGCTCTGCCTTTTTTTGCATGTATGATCTTAATTTGCCAGAAGCTGTACTGGTGGAAGGTGAGGGATTCATAAGCATTACACGGATAAATAATTACCAGGAAAGGAAAATAGATGCTGATGAGCCTTTCATATTTTTGTCTGTTGGGGATTTTGACGAGGAATATGACTATTCAGGTGAAAGTTTTACGATAAATGGGAACATTAACTATGTGAAAGAGGCGGAGAATCAGTTTGGTCAGCTTTTATCGATAAACAATAAAGATGCTGACGGCTGGGAGGCTGCACCATTTAAGCCGTTTTTTGCATTGCACAATCCTGCCCCGGTTCCCATTGGAAGCTCTGCAGTTTATATCGGAATGCTTCTGATTGCGGGGTTTACTGTATTTTTTCTCGGGAGCAAATTATTTTAGAGCAATAACATATAAGATATTAATGAAATGAGCAAAAACACTACTCTGATTTTTCTGACTTTCTGCCTTGGTCTGATTGGGTTTCAGCAGCCTCTGTTTGCAATCGATGAGACATCATTGATTTTCAATTGTCCGAATCATGAATTATTATGCGTTGAAGATGGTATTGGAGTTGCTCCGGCTGATGATTTCTTCGGCCAGGAATTTGAACTGGCCACCAAGGTTTCTTTCGAAGGCCCTTTGTCAAAGATTGAATTTTTGGGAGTTATTTTGCCTTATTATTTGCCCCATAAATCCAGTTCATCTCCTGTTGCAGATTTCAGGGTTAAAATTTATGAAAGTGGCACAAACGGTCCGGGAGAGCTGAAATCATCATTTGAATTTGACAATACAGAAGCAGATGATTTTATTGCCATTAATGATGATGAAGTAGAAAGATTTGGGCTTAAAGCTGTTAAACGAGCTGACAACGACACATATCTGTGTATTTATAAACTTGAACTTCCAGTTCCGGTTAGTATTAACGGTGAAGCCTACATAAGCATAACAAGGGTTAACAACTTTTCGCCCAGGAAAGACTCTGAAGTAACTAATGTATTCAGAATTTTAGGTATTACTGAAGATGATTTCGAAGGTTTTGGAGGTTCTTATTACAAAAACTTTGCTTTTGATGAAATAGTGAAAAAAGATAATAACTGGCAGGCTATGCCCCCCTTTACACCAGCGCTCCAGTTGTCCGGTCCTGCACCTGTTCCGTTAGGCAGTATTGCTTTTTATATCGGAATGCTTCTGATTGCGGGGTTTTCGGTTTTTTCCACAAGGAGGAAAAGCAGCTAAGCTGCATATAAAAACAACCAAATAAAAAACCACTTACGGCGCAATGGCTGTAAGTGGTTGTTTTTTTATGTGGTACCACCCGGAATCGAACCAGGGACACACGGATTTTCAGTCCGTTGCTCTACCAAC
>SLKR01000129.1 GCA_007134525.1 Bacteroidales bacterium
ACTCAGGATTCAAGCAAAGAACAGTTTTATTTTCTGTAGTTTTTCTCCTTTCATTGTTTATCTGGGCATGCGGCGGAGGCAGCCAGCAACAGGTACAGGAAAGACAGCTGGAAGAGGTAAAACAGGATACAGAACTTGAGATCAGGCAGTTACTGAATGATATAAATGAACGCCTGGAAGTAATCGAGGATGAAATGGAGGAAGCTTCAGGAGAAATCGAGGAAGAGTTAGAGGAGGCACATCAGGAACTGCTTGAACAAAGGGAGATAATAGAGGCTGAAATTGAAAAGGTACAGAATGCCAGCCTTGACACATGGGAACAGGTCAGGATATCGGTATCACAGAAATACAACGAAGCACGGACAACAACCAACGATGTTTCCCGCAGGGTAAGGGATATGCTCGACCAGGAGTAGGACGGGGAGTATCTTTTATTTATTATTAGCCCGGTAATTCCGGGCTTTTTTTATGACAGTCAATTGAATAAATTTTTCTAAATTTGCATTGTCTTAATTCAATCTTAATAAAAACTGAATCTGTCAGTTCCGATGACATTGTACGATCTGCAAAACGGCGAAAGGGGAATTATAACCAAGGTAAGGGGGCGCGGTGGATTTCGCCGCAGGATTATCGAGATGGGCTTCGTTGTGGGCAAAACCGTACAGGTTATCAAGAAAGCACCGCTTCGCGACCCGGTGGAATATAGTATCATGGGATATAATGTTTCTCTGAGGCGCAATGAAGCCCGCTTAATAGAGGTGATTCCCGAAAAGGACTTCAGACCGGAGAAGGAGCAGGTGTTTGACGGGACATTCTATACAGAAAAAGTTTCAAGTTTCCGTAAACCGGGAAGCATTATTAATATTGCACTGGTAGGCAACCCCAACAGCGGAAAGACAACCTTTTTCAATCACGCTTCAGGTTCACGGGAAAAGGTCGGAAACTACAGCGGGGTTACCGTCGAAGCAAAAGAAGCACATTATGAGCTGAATGGTTACCGCTTCAATATCACAGACCTTCCGGGCACATACTCCATATCTGCATATACCCCCGAAGAGGTTTTCGTAAGGGGATTCATCGCTGAAAAAATACCCGATGTGGTGATCAATATTGTTGACGCATCCAATATTGAGCGCAATCTTTACCTTACCACACAGCTCATTGATATGGATATAAAGGTGGTAATGGTTCTCAATATGTATGACGAGATGCTTGATTCAGGCGACCGACTTGACCATGAAAGCCTCGGTAAAATGTTGGGAATACCGATAATACCTGCCGTAAGCCATAAGGGAAAGGGAATAAAGGATGTGTTCAAAAAAGTGATTGAGGTTTATGAAGATCGTGACGAAATTGTAAGGCACATCCATATCAACCATGGTGCCATGGTTGAGGACTCCCTGAAAAAGATCCAGCACAGGATAAACAGAGAAGGTAATGAAAGGCTTACGGACCTTGTATCTTCGCGCTTTTTGGCTCTCAAGCTGCTTGAGGGCGACAAGGAAGCCACACGGAAAATAAGGGCTTTTTGCGGCAACCACACAGAGATAATCGAAACGGCAACACAGGAGGCAGATAAAATCGGAAAGGAGTTCGGTGAACCTGTTGAATCCGTAATAACAGACCTTAAATATGGATTCATCTCCGGTGCACTGAAGGAGACCCTTAAACCTGGAGGAAAAGAAAAAAGAAGATCCAGCGAAATAATTGACACCTTTCTCACGCATAAGCTTATCGGCTTTCCTATATTCATGTTGTTTATGTGGGTCATGTTCTCTGCAACCTTTTTCCTGGGCAGCTATCCTATGGAATGGATAGAGTCAGGAGTGGAAAACCTGGGAATCTTTTTCGGTGAAAGGATGCAGGAAGGACCGCTAAAGGATCTGTTGATCAACGGAATAATAAGTGGCGTAGGTGGAGTGATAGTATTTTTGCCAAATATCATGATCCTGTTCTTTTTCATCAGCCTTATGGAAGACACTGGTTATATGTCCAGAGCAGTATTCATAATGGATAAGCTCATGCATAAGATAGGGCTGCATGGAAAATCATTCATCCCATTACTGATGGGTTTCGGGTGCAATGTACCGGCCATTATGGCAACGCGAACCCTGGCAAGCCGCAATGACAGGATGCTGACAATGCTGATAAATCCATTTATATCATGCAGCGCAAGACTGCCCATATATGTACTTTTCATTTCGGCATTCTTTGTTGAATACCAGGGAACAATGCTGTTTGCAATTTACACAACAGGGGTATTGGTAGCAATCGGAGTCGCAATGCTGTTCAAAAAGACCCTTTTCAGAACCGAGGAGGCACCCTTTGTCATGGAGCTCCCGCCCTACCGTATCCCGACAATAAAGGCTATCACAAGGCATATGTGGGGAAAGGCTGTTCAATACCTGAGAAAGATAAGCGGAATAATCCTGATAGCCTCGATCATAATATGGGCCCTGGGTTACTTCCCCGAAGGTGCAGGTTATTCCTCAAGGCTGGAAGAGAACAGGGATATGATCAGGCAGTCATTTGAGGCACGGGAGAATGCCCTGGCCGGATCAGAAGATGAAGATACTGCAAGCCTTCTGGAAGAAGAAAAAGAGATAGCCCTGAGAAATATGGAAGCCTCACTTTACCTGGAACGTCAGGAGAACAGCTACATTGGCAGGCTTGGTAAGACTGTTCAGCCTGTTATGGCACCGCTTGGCTTTGACTGGAAAATGACCATCAGTATACTGTCGGGGGTTGCGGCAAAGGAGATAGTGGTAAGCACACTCGCCGTACTCTACCAGGTAGATGAATCGGTCCAGGCACATAGCCAGACACTTGTGGAAAAGATCCGGAGCCAGACCTATACTTCCGGCCCGAGAGCAGGAGAAGCTGTATTCACACCCCTTGTAGCTCTTTCATTCATGTTGTTCACTCTTTTATACTTTCCGTGCATCGGTGTGATCGCAACTATATCCCGCGAAGCAGGCCACTGGAAATGGGGGCTGTTTACAGTTCTTTACACAACCCTGATTGCATGGTTAGTTGCATTCATTGTATTTCAAACCGGAAGCCTTTTAAATCTCTGATCATGACACAGTGGATAGTTACAATTCTGATACTGGCAGCTGCACTGATATATGCAGGAAAAAGGATACTATGGTACTTCATCAGGCGAAAGGATAATAAAAAAAACGACTGTGGCAGCTTTGGAGGGGATTGTTCAAAGTGTATGCAGGGCAGGTAACTGCTCAATCCTTTCTGCTCTTTCAGCGGGCTTCTGTCAAAAAATTAATGTATTTTTAGGATATATATTAATAAACGACCTGAGCATTGGACCTTAAGTCAATACTGCTCAAATATTGGGGTTACTCGTCCTTTCGCCCCCTTCAGGAGGATATAATCCGCTCCGTGCTGGAAGGCCGTGATACCCTTGCATTGCTGCCTACCGGCGGCGGAAAGTCTCTGTGCTATCAGGTGCCCGGCCTTGTTATGGAAGGGCTATGCATTGTGGTCAGCCCCCTGATCGCCTTGATGAAGGACCAGGTTCAGGCATTGAGGTCAAAAGGCATAAAGGCAGTAGGAATATATCACGGTCTTGGCAGAACAGAAATAGACAATGCAGTAGACAATTGCGTGTACGGTGACGTAAAATTTCTGTATATGAGCCCCGAAAGGCTTTCAACAGACCTTATACGCAGCAGGCTGGAAAAGATGAATGTCAGCCTCATGGCTGTTGACGAGGCCCACTGCATATCACAATGGGGTTATGACTTCCGTCCCCCCTACCTGAAGATAGCAGAAGCAAGGGAACTGCTGCCTAATACCCCTGTACTGGCCCTTACGGCAACAGCCACTAAAAGTGTAATTGCTGACATTCAGGAAAGACTGAACTTCCGTGATGCACGTGTTTTCAGAAAGAGTTTTGAGAGAAAGAACCTTGCATATATGGTTATCAATGAGGAAGACAAGCTGAAGAGGCTTTACAGGATATCCTCCAAGGTAAGAGGTACAGGGATCGTTTATGTGAGGAATCGTAAAAGAACAAGGGAAATCTCAGACTGGCTGAACAAAAAGGGCGTTGCTGCCGATTTTTACCATGCAGGGCTCGATGCACGCGAGCGAGATAAGAAGCAGGATTCATGGATGAAGGAAAGAACAAGGATTATTGTTTCCACCAATGCCTTCGGAATGGGGATTGATAAGGCAAATGTAAGGTTTGTGGTGCATATGGACCTGCCCGACAGCCCTGAGGCATACTTCCAGGAAGCAGGCAGGGCCGGAAGGGACGGATTCAAGTCCTTTGCCATATTGCTTGTCAGCAAATCAGACATCATTGATCTTGAAAACTTCCACCAAAGGTCATTCCCTCCGCTAAAAACCATCAAAAGGATATACAACTGCCTGGGCAATTATTTTCAGCTTGCCATTGGCAGTGGAAAGGACCAGAGCTTTCCGTTCAACCTTGTGGATTTTGCAAAGACATATTCCTTCGATCCGTTCGTGGTGTTCAACGCCCTTGGATTCCTGGAAAAAGAGGGGTATATGGCAATGTCAGAGGCTCTGGCAAACCCTTCCAGGATGATGTTCCTCGTAAACAATGAAGACCTTTACCGCTTTCAGGTTGCGAACCCGAATTACGATCCTTTCATCAAGCTGCTGCTGAGATCGTACACAGGTCTTTTTTCCGAATTTACAAAGATCAAAGAGGAAGAGATCGCCAACAGGGCAGGGATACCGGCATCAATGGCAAGGAAGATGCTTACCGAGCTGCATAATATGCATATACTGCACTACAAGGAGCAAAATGATTCACCGGTAATAAGTTTTCTGCAGGAAAGGATGTCGGCAGCCGATCTGAGAATTTCAAATGAAGTATACAATGAGAGGAAGAAGTATTCGGGAAAGCGCATGAGAGAGATGATAGAGTATTCAACCTGTGACGATAAGTGCCGCAGCCTTTTCCTGCTTGCATACTTCGGAGAAACATCGGCACAACGCTGCGGACAATGCGATGTTTGCCTTGAACTGAACAGAACCGGGGTCTCCTCTTTTGAGTATAAACAGGTGGCAGATATCATAAGGCCAAGCATAAAGTCAGGGCAGCTTACCCTTGAGCAATTGCTCGACAGAACAGACATGAATATTTCAGAGGCAAAACTGATAAATGTAATACGTTATTTAAAGGATATGGGGACTATTACAGAAGACAGCAACCGCATACTGAAATGGAATGATCAGACCGGGAGATAGGCAAGAAGGTCAACTCCCCCCTTAACCCTGTCGCCGGGCTTAACCCTGACATCAGCTCCGACAGGCAGGAACACATCG
>SLKR01000128.1 GCA_007134525.1 Bacteroidales bacterium
ACTGGCCCGAACTGGATGCGGTGGTGATTGAAAATGTTGATGTAACCGGCCTTGAGGAAGTGGAGCTTACTATTAGGGTTGACGGAGATGATTTTAACCGATACTCCTACAGCCTTGAGCGGTCACGTGACAGGGAAGATGGTTATGAAGTAGTTGATGGTGATCTGGTTGCGCCTGCGAATACTTTTTCAGTTACTGATGTTGGGGTCCAGGGTCTTGAAGATGGCATCTGGTATTACAGGGTCAGGGCACACCTTTTGGGTGAGGATCAGACCCCATGTGAGGATCCGGCAGTTGTTTCAGAACCTGTTTCCACATTGTGGCTTTTTGCGGAGCTCGGTGAACAGCAACCTGATGCACTGCCAGTGAACATACAGTTTGACCGCGATCCCGATGCATATGCCTGCACTCTTGAAGAGATGCTGCCGGGCGATAATGAGTTTTCTGAAGCATCCGTAAACATTGGTTCACCTTATATTTATCATTTGCCTCTAGAGCCGCCATTGATTGGAGCTATAAAATTCAGGATAAAGTGTGAGGAGGGCGGAATGGAATTTTATTCCAATGAGGTTGAATTGTTCATTGAGCCTGAAATACGCATTCCGAATGCTTTCAGGCCCGAGAGCGCACATATGGAGAATAAGGTCTTTGCACCCATGTTCCCGCCTGGGTTTGAGTACTCAGTAACAATTTACAACCGCAACGGACTTGTAATCTACTCATCAGGACTTTCAGATAACGAGCAATGGGATGGTAATATTAACGGCCGGCCGGCCCCCGGAGGCACCTATTTATACCATATACGATACAGTGTTCCCGGAAATGACATGTTTGACGGTGAAAAGAAGGGTGCAGTTTACCTTGTAAGGTGATTACGGCACTACTTGTCTCTACAGTCTTGATTTTAGAATTTTTAGAATAAACTCTCCCATATTTTTCCTACTTTTGCTCACTAAAATTAAACTGGCTGCCATGCAATCTGATAAAGAAAAATTTGTTGGTCAGGGTATGACCTATGATGATGTACTTTTGATACCTTCCTATTCGGAAGTGCTGCCCCGTGAGGTGGAAACATCCACTAAGTTTTCAAGGAACATAGATCTGAAAATACCCATAGTATCATCTGCCATGGACACAGTTACGGAGTCCAGGATGGCTATTGCAATGGCACAGGAGGGTGGTATAGGCGTGCTGCACAAGAATATGGGCATTGAAGATCAGGCCATAAAGGTTCGAAAAGTGAAGAGGTCAGAAAACGGTATGATCATAGATCCGGTTACCCTTCACGAGAATGCCCTTGTCAGTGATGCACTTCATTTAATGAGGGAAAACAAGATTGGCGGGATACCTGTTGTAAGTGATGACAACAGGCTGGTCGGCATTGTTACCAACAGGGATTTAAGGTTTGAAAAGGATCACGGCAAACCTGTAGCCGATATAATGACAAGTGAAAACCTGATAACTACCTCTGAGTTCATAAACTTTGAAGTTGCAGAGGAGATTTTGCAGGAGCACAAGATAGAGAAACTGCCCGTTGTTGATTCAGACTATCACCTTGTCGGGCTGATAACTTACAGAGACATTATAAAGATCAAAGAGAGACCCAATGCATGCAAGGACAAGAGGGGCCGCCTCAGGGTAGCTGCTGCAGTGGGTGTAACACCCGATACCATTGAGAGGGTGGCAGCCCTTGTAAGAGAGGATGTAGACGCGGTTGTCGTAGATACGGCCCATGGACACTCCAAAGGTGTAATCGGTATGGTAAGGGAGTTAAAAAGACAATTCCCCGGTCTGGAGCTTGTTGCCGGAAATGTAGCCACTGCATCTGCTGCAACAGATCTTATGAATGCCGGTGTGGATGCAGTAAAGGTCGGGATTGGCCCGGGAAGTATTTGTACTACCAGAATCGTTGCCGGAGTCGGAGTCCCGCAGCTTACAGCTATATATGATGTGTCGAAGGCTCTTGCAGGATCCGGTGTACCTGTGATTGCAGACGGTGGTATAAGATATACCGGCGATATTGTAAAGGCCATTGCTGCAGGTGCCTCTTCAGTCATGGCCGGGTCGCTGTTTGCCGGGGTAGAGGAGTCGCCGGGTGAAACGATAATATACGAAGGGCGCAAATACAAGACTTATCGTGGCATGGGAAGTATTGAAGCCATGCAGGAAGGGTCCAAGGACCGTTATTTCCAGGATGTGGAAGACGACATAAAAAAGCTTGTACCCGAAGGTATTGTTGGGCGGGTACCTTATAAGGGCAGTCTTTCTGAAGTGGTTCACCAGATGGTTGGCGGACTCAGGGCCGGAATGGGATATTGCGGAGCAGCTGACATAAGTAATCTTCAGAATGCCCGTTTTATAATGATAACGAATGCTGGTGTAAGGGAAAGCCATGTGCATGATGTAACAATTACCAGGGAGGCCCCGAATTACAGCAGATAATTGAGTTAAGTAAATCAAACAAATGACTATGAAAAGCTTGCAATGTTATTTTACAATATTGCTGACGGCGCTTTTTCTGATTACTCCGGTCGCTGAGGGCCAGTCGTCAGGAGCCGGTGATCCGGTATTGTTTCGTATAGAAGACCGTGAGGTGACACTTTCAGAGTTTGAACAGATCTACAGAAAAAATAATATTGAAGCATCTATTGCAGACCCCAGGGAGCCCGCTGAGTACCTTGAAATGTATATCAATTTCAGACTGAAGGTCAGGGAGGCAAAAGCCCTGGGCCTTGACACCACTGCCAGCTTCAGGGAGGAGTTTGCCGCCTACAGGTCGCAGCTGGCAGAACAATACCTTGCTGATAGTGAGGTAACAGAGCAGCTTGTTAAAGAAGCCTGGGAAAGGATGCAGTATGATGTACGTGCTTCACATATACTTCTTACACTCGACCCCAATGCCTTGCCCGAAGATACCCTGGAGGCCTACAACCGGCTTATGGCCGTGAGGGAAAGGATAATAAACGGAGAGGATTTTGCCGAAGTTGCCCGGGAAGTTTCTGAAGACCCTTATGCACGTGACGTTGAGCCAGGCGGGGGCCAGCCGGCACGAAGGGGTAATTCAGGAGACCTTAATTATTTTACCGTATTCAATATGGTGTATCCATTTGAATCAGCTGCATACAATACACCTGTTGGTGAGGTGTCGAAGCCGGTAAGATCAGACTCTGGATATCACCTGATCAAGGTGTATGACAGGCTTCCTGCAATGGGTAGTGCAAGGGTGGCACATATAATGCTTATGACACCACCCGGGACAAGTGAACAAGAGCTTGCAATGAAAGAGGAGCTTATAAATCAGCTTTATGAGAGGGTGCAGGAAGGAGAGGATTTCGGTGAACTTGCATCCGAATACTCAGAAGACAGACAGTCCAGCGGTCGTAACGGGGAGATGCCCTCATTTACATCCAGCAGGATAGTACCGGAATTTGTAAAGGCAATTAACAAGCTTGACCAGGAGGGAGATATTTCTCCTCCTGTGAGATCTGATTACGGCTGGCACATTATAAAGCTTCTTGAGAGAACAAGACCCCCTGGGTTCGAAGAGATGTACGACGAACTTCGAATGCGGGTAGAGCGGGACTCACGCTCCAGGCTCAAGCAGGATATATTTATAGCCAGACTTAAGGATGATTATGGTTTTGTGGAGAACAGGGAGGCCCTGGAGGAGTTCTATGAGCTGGTAGATGAAAGTATATTCATGGGAGAGTGGGAGCTTACTGAGGAGATAACCCCCGACAAAGTACTTGCATCCATAGGTCCGGCTGAAATGAGTCAGATGGAATTTGCACAATATTTGCAGGATAATCAAAGAAGGCAGAATCCCGATAATGTGCGATATATTGTGAACAGGCATTACAGGGAGTTCGTCAATAAGGGAATCCTCGCATATGAAGACTCCCGCCTTGAAGAAAAGCACCCCGATTTTGCCAGTGTGGTAAAAGAATATTATGACGGCATTCTGCTTTTTGAGATTACAGATAAAAAAGTATGGTCAAAAGCCACGTCTGATACTACCGGATTGAAACAGTATTTTGAGGATAACCGGGAGGCTTATCCGCCAGGCGAATTAAAGGATGTACGGGGTATGGTTATTGCTGACTACCAGGATTATCTTGAGCGGGAATGGATAAAGGCATTAAGGAGCAGGTACGATATTTGGGTGGATACACAGCTTCTTGAACAGCACTTTTAACAGCCGCAGGATTTTTATATAACAAAAATGAATGGTACGAACATAATCAGATTAAGGGCGGTGAAACTGGCACTTCTTCTGCTGGGTCTTTTGGCGGGGTGTAGTTTCTTTGAGTTAAGGCCTGACGATACAATGCTTGCAAGGGTGCATGGTTCACGCTTGTATCTTGATGATATAAGCCCGCTGATCCCGAAAGGAGCGAGCTCCCAGGATAGTGCTGCATTTGTACACAGATATGTTGACAGGTGGGTTCAGCAACAGGTCTTCCTTTACCAGGCACAGCAAAACATGTCTGTAAACAGGGCAGAAATAGATCAAAGGGTGTCAGAATACCGGAACACACTAATAATGCACGCTTACGAAAGTGAACTTGCAATCGGAGAGATGGACACAGTGGTTACAGATAGTGAGATAGTTTCTTATTACGAAGAGAATGAGCAGCATTTCATACTGAAGGATAATATTGTCAGGGTAAACTATATTAAGCTCCCCCTTAATGTGGCAGACCATTCGTTTGTTAGGGGCCTTTACAGGTCGGAGAATGAAGATGACCTGACAAGGCTTGAGAATTACTGCCTTGAAAATGCAGCCACCTATTATGTGGGTGTTGACAGGTGGCTTATTTTTGGTGATATAGCCATGGATATGCCGCTTGAAATAGAGGCAGAACCGGCTTACTTGCGAAACAACCGTTATGCTGAAATAACAGATGAGTATTATCGTTATTTCCTTTATATAGGCGAATACAGGTTAAAGGGAGATATCTCCCCGCTTGATTTTGAAAGGGAGAATTTGCGCATGTTGATACTCAACCGTCGCAAAAGGCAATTTCTAGAGAATAAAAGAAGGGAATTCTTTAACCAGGCAGTTGAGGCAAATAATGTAGAAACCTATTATTGACCCCCTGACTGTCTTATACATTTATGAAAATCAAAAAAAATACAATGAGAATCAGAACCAGTATCATATCAGTTATTATCCTTTTTGCCATTCTGAAAACAGCCACTCAGGCATTTTCGCAGGAAAGGGTGGTAATTGACCAGGTTATCGGAGTTGTGGGCAATAGTGCTATACTCCAGTCTGACCTTTTTGAGCATATGCGGCAGGCAGAGGCTCAGGG
>SLKR01000002.1 GCA_007134525.1 Bacteroidales bacterium
AATGATAGAGTTCAAAACGCTCACCAAAAAAACCTTCGGCACCTGCCAGGTGTAAAGGCTCCAAGCCGGCCTTTTTCATGAATGGATCGATCTCGCCGGGATTGGCAAAATATGCTCCGGTAAAATGATCGGTATCCATAACAAACCGGTCGTCAGTACCGCTATTCCATAGTTTACTGGCTCCATCGGGATATAATATGCCCTTTGGGTTGTGTTTCACCCCATATATCAGTGCCCCAATACGCGTCATAAAGGCAGAAAACAGGAATCCCCCGGGTTTGAGGTGCTCCCTCGCAAGGGAAAGCAGTTTCAGCCGTTTTTCCTTGCTTATCATATGGTAGAATGGCCCCAGTATCATTACACCATCCCATCGCCTCTGTTTCCAGTGTTTGCTTTCCAAAGCGTCAGAGTTTTCTGTAAAGAGCAGGTTTCGATGAGATTTGAGCCGTTTGTTTACAAGTTTGATGTTCTGATCAGACAGATCATTCAGCCCTACAAAAAACCCCTTGTTCAGAAGCTTTGCAGCATAACGTCCCGTTCCACAACTTACGTCAAAAAGATGATCGCCCGGACTCATGTATTTCTCAACAAAGTGCATTGTAACCGGCACTTCAAACGGGTGGACATCCAGCCGTTTGTCTTCTTCCTCCACATGATCGTTGTAAAAATCCCTGATTTTATTCATAAGTAAATAATCATTCAGCAGAAACCGGCACTGCTTACCTTATGGCAACCGGACCCTGTACATACCTTCACGGAAATATTGTTGTTGAACGTATTTTGTGTCAGTTTTAATTAACCAATGCTACTTTTAGAGAAAATATTATGCCAATAACTGAAAGTACTCCTGAATCGGCCGATATAAAAATGGACAGGTGGCAGCGCTGCTGACATTAAACAAAAGGTGCTCTTATAAGAAATTTTGTGTCAGAAAAATTCATACACACAAACATGTGGAATATCTACACACCTGAAGGCGATCCGGGGCCCTTAATTTGGAAGAGCAATGCTACGGATTCGTTGTATAGTTGGAGAGGTTTCCTTATTTTAGCTCCTCAATATGTTAAACTTATGAATACTATTGCTGGTAATGAAAGTGGGAAAGCCACTTTATTGAGCGGAACTTCAGTTAGGTTATACTTTACTATCCGGGTATCTCAAATACAACCCCATGAAATATACATTTAAAATGGCCAGGATCTGGCTGGGAGTCTATGTAGCGCTGGCCCTTTTCCCATTACTGCTGGGTATTATGGGCTACCTGCCCGAGTACAGGGGGTTTTTGACAGAATTCGGTGTTGCATTGGGATTTATCGGACTTGGGCTGCTTGGGCTGCAGTTCCTGTACTCGGGTCGAATAAGTCAGATCGCCCCTGGTTTTGGCATGGATAATCTGCTGCAATACCACCGTGAAATGGGGATAATTGCCTTTTTATTCATACTGGCCCATCCAATAATTATAATTACAGCCGATACCGGATTTATATCATATTTCGACCCAAATGAAAATCTGCCACGGGCCTTTGCACTGATAATAGTGTTACCGGTAACGGTTCTGCTGATCGCTTCAAGCATCTGGAGGCTGCGCTTTGGACTAAGCTACGAAAAATGGCGGCTGGTGCACGGTGTTTTTTCAGTTGTGGTTCTTTTAGTTGGTACCGGACACAGCATCCAGGTGGCCCACTACCTGGGAGATCTATGGAAACAATTGATCCTTGGCGGCTTGTTCGCTTTTTACGGTTATCTTGTTGTTCACACACGCCTTGTCAGGCCCTGGCTTAACCGCCGCAAGCCTTACAGGATATCCCAGGTAATTCCCGAACGCGGCAATTGCTGGACGCTGAATCTTGAGCCGGTTGGCCATAAGGGTAAAAAATTTGAGTGCGGCCAATTCATGTGGCTTACTGTGGGGTCTAACCCTTTTTCGATGCAACAGCATCCGTTTTCTGTCTCCTCTGCATGCACAGAACGCTCACTATCTGTAACGGTAAAAGCCCTGGGTGACTTCACATCAAGTGTAAAGGATATTAAGCCAGGTACCACAGCTTTCCTGGAAGGGCCTTTTGGTTCCTTTTCGCCGGAGCCCGGCAGGCACCTTTTCATGGTCGCCGGAGGCATAGGCATTACACCGGTTATGAGCATGATAAGAACCATGCATAAAAGAAAAGACAAAAGGGAGGCAATACTTATATATGGTAATCCTGACTGGGAAGGAGTCACTTTCAGGGAGGAACTTGACGAGATAAGCAGGGAGATCAACCTGAAGGTAGTTCATGTGCTGGAAAAACCACCGGAAGGCTGGGAAGGTGAATCCGGGCTGGTAAACAAGGACTTACTGGGAAAATACCTTCCGCATGATCCCGAAAGTTTTGCATATTATATCTGCGGTCCCATGCCAATGCAGGATGCAGCAGAATTATCCCTGCGCGATCTTGGCATTGATTGGAGGCTGGTCTATTCCGAACGTTTTCAGATCATATGAAAAAAGTTAAAAAACATAAGTATTTGCTTTACAAAAGCATACGGCGAACGGGTGACCTGGTTGGCATATTGTTGCTTACCACAGCCGTTCTTTTTGCCCTTTTGCGCTGAGACTAACAAAAAACCCCCTTTCAGTAAAAGGGGGCCTTTGCTAACCGGAGGTCTCGAGCGGATTCGAACCGCTGTAGGAGGTTTTGCAGACCTCTGCCTAGCCACTCGGCCACGAGACCATAATCAGGAAGTGCAAAAGTAAGGTATTCGGGAAAACTTGCCAAATCTTTCTGCCGTTACACTCAAAATCTATAATACCTCAGTTGTTTACCAGCTAGGGTTTACCGCTGAAAGGAGGATATTTGTCCGACAAAAACAGCAGGTATGCATTGAGCCTTAGGTTCCATCTGAGAGTACCTACATTGAAGCTGTGCCACTTTTGAGGATACCTGCCTGTAAAAAGCACTGCAAACCATGCAAGAAATATCAGTACGAAACTCGCAATACCCCGGAATATCAAGACAAAACCATGAGGTATCGCACAATACAGCCAGCCAAAAAAAGTCCGCAATAATAGGTGGCCCCTTCCAAGACGGTCGGGATAGGGGATATCAAAAACAACCAGAGGGTCTTTCTTCCTGATGCCAAAATCCGGATAACCATCTGCCAGATGTATCATCCTCGCCTCAACACGGGCCTCCCACCTGTATATACCAGTTATATAATTAAACAGTTTTACGGGATATTTGCCTGTAAACAAAACCGCCCACCAGGCAATTATAACTGTGAAGATCATTCCTATCATCAGGAAAAAGAGTAAAAAGTAATGAGGAATGCCAATATAAAGCCAGCCGAAAAAAGTACGCAGCAAAAGCTCTCCCCGTGAAAACTCTTCCTTGTAAATAATGTCATAGTTCAACATGGCACATCTTGTTTGGTTAAAAAAGGCAAGTTAAACAAAAGTTTTAATATTCTGAATCTTTCATGATAATTATAACCAGAGCCATCAAACTGGCCCCTTTTAACAAAAACTTCCTGAAAATAGCCCAAAATCTCCTATCCGGCCAGCTCGGCCCTGATTAATTTTACATCCTACATAAACCTTTAAAACCAACAAAAATGAGAGTACTCGCAATTCTTTTAATGGCAGTTATTTCTCTGCCATTGTTTGCCGCAGACAAATCAAGAAATTATATCCCCATGATAGGGGATAGTGCGCCCAGCTTTACAGCTGAATCTACGCATGGTACGATCAACTTCCCCTCGGATTACGGAAAGAACTGGAAGATTGTCTTCTCCCATCCGCGTGACTTTACACCTGTATGCTCAACAGAAATCCTGGAACTTGCAAATTTACAGAAGGAGTTTGACAAACTGGATGTTAGCATTATAGTATTATCAACAGATGATCTGGAAACACATTTTCGCTGGAAAGAGGCCCTGGAGGAGATTAACTTCAAAAACAGGGGGAAAAAGAAAATCAGCTTCCCGCTTATTGATGATCGCAACTATGCCGTTTCAGACCTCTACGGCATGAGTCATCCTAATGCTGAAAGAGGCAACAATATAAGGGGTGTTTTCTTCATTGACAGGAACAATAAGATAAGGGCCAGTTATTTCTATCCCGTAGAAGTGGGCAGAAACAGTGCGGAAATAATCCGCACCCTCAAGGCATTGCAGAAAACAGACGATGACTTCAACGTAAAAACCCCGGCTGACTGGCAGGAAGGGGAGCCTGTAATGGTAGGCTTTCCTAACCCTTTAATGCTTGAGAACATGAAACTGCCCGGATCAATCTATTTTAAATACTCATGGTTCATGGTTTACTGGAATAATGAGGAATAGAAATTGAATCATTTCAATATTTATTCATAACTTTATATATAGATAGCACTTTATAAATTCACTTTATGCAGCCTGCAAGAGGTTTGTTATGAAGAAGGTACGGAAAAACAGGCGGGAACGCTTCTGGATTAAGAGCGGTCTTGTAACTGGTGTTTTGCTGTCTGTCACAATACGGTCGAAATGTGGTAATGGTTCCGGACTCAGTTTTCAATCTGAAATCATCGGCTCAGGGATTACGGAGTGGTGGGACAGAAACTACGCCTTTGTTATTTTCTTCATACTGATTGGTATAATTGCTTTTCTTTTAAAAAATTACGAGCTGTCAAGAATAAAGCTGAAAAACAACATAAAACTGGCAAACCTGGAAGCAAGAAAATTAAAGGAGATTGATCTTATAAAGTCGAGGTTCCTTGCCAACATATCCCATGAACTCAAAACACCACTTTCACTTATCAAGGGCCCCATGGAGGATATTATCGAAAAAGACCCACCCGGGGAGGTAAAGTCCCAACTGCTGCTGATGCAGAAAAATACCGACCGTTTAAATATACTGATTAATCAGCTTCTGGATCTTTCAAGGCTTGAAACCAGCAACTACACTATCAAATTATCAAGGGGTGATATTATAAGCCTGGTAAAAGGCGTGATCAATTCATCTGAATTATTTGCAGGAAAAAAGAATATTGACCTGAGCTTTGTGGAATACCCCTCGCTAAGATTTGCCGACCTGCATAACAATTTCTATTTCGACAACGATGTAGTTGAAAAGATCATTTTCAATCTTTTGTCAAATGCTGTAAAATTCACACCAAGAAATGGCCGCATATGTGTGAGTGCCTGTTTTAAAAGCAAGAAGGGCGGGGAGGGCAGCTTTATAATTACAATTGAAGATACGGGTATCGGAATACCAAAAGACAAGCTGCATTTAATATATAACCGTTTTTATAAGGTTGATGACTCAGCCAAAAGAGAGCATGAAGGATTCGGAGTGGGGCTGTCATATGTAAAAGAGCTGGTTGATGTCCACAGGGCAAATATTTCGGTGATGAGCAAACCCGGTAAGGGAAGTGCTTTCAAGGTAAGCTTCCCCTTAGGCCTGAGCCATTTTACAGAAAAAGAGCGGGCAGAATTAAATCTGAATCATATTTCAGAACCCGGCCATTACAATAAAGCAAACCTGGATGGAATTAACATGATCCAAAGCCGGGAATTTACTGATATGGATAATGAAAAGCCTGTTATCCTCATAGTTGAAGACAATACTGATCTGAGAACATATTTAATGGCGAGCCTTCAAAATAGTTACAAGGTTCTGGAGGCTAAGGAGGGAGTTTCAGGGATGGATATGGCCCTGGAAATAATACCTGACCTGGTAATCTGCGATATAATGATGCCCGGTATGGATGGATATGAATACACAAAAAAGATAAAGTCAGATTTTATAACCTGTCATATCCCCGTTATAATACTGACAGCACTAACCGATCATTTAGAAAAGATCCAGGGCCTGGAAACGGGAGCTGATGATTATCTTACAAAACCATTCAACTCTAAAGAGCTTAAGCAAAGAATAAAGAACCTGATCGACAACCGCAGAATGCTCCGAAGAAAGTTCGGGAATAATTCTGAGATAAGGCCCGGTGAAATCTCAGTAACTTCAAGGGACAGGACACTTATTGAAAAGCTTCTTGACCTGATCGGTAAAAATATTGACAATGGAGAATATACAATTGAGAATCTTGCCCGCGAAGCGGGTATGAGTCATTCTCAGTTGCACCGCAAACTAAAGGCAATTGTCAATCAATCGGCAGTGCAGTTCATGCGCTCAGTAAAAATGCACAGGGCAAAAGAGCTTATCGAGAAAGATGCAGGAAATATTTCAGAGGTAGCTTATATGGTCGGATTTAACGACCCGGGATATTTTTCCAAAACATTCAGAACATTTTTTGGCGTTCTGCCCTCACAGCTGAAGAAAAAAAAGACTTCAGTTATGTGAAGGCCCAAGGCCAGGATCATTTCTTGGTAAACCGTGCTGAGAGAGGCATGCAGGGCATAGGCAATCATTATAGTTTTGCCTGAGATAGGCGAGCGTTTCAGCAGTCAGTGAATAGTCCATACACCAGCAATCCTTATTGTGCAGGCACAGAAATTCAGTGCCGCATACCGGGCAGCTTTTTCTTTTACCTTTATCCTTTTCACTTTTCACGCTTTCGCTCATATTCAGTTCAAATATAAAGAAATCCGTAATAGTCCGCAATCATTGTAAACAGTACCGATAAGGTCATCGCTATGAGCGGTGAAACAATCCAGATAACAAATATACGCTTAAGCGGGGCATTTCTCAAAATATGCGAGTGTCCGACTTTTACCATACCAAGTCCGATTATAGCAGCAGTGTTCATTTGCACCAGGGATGTAGGTATCCCTCTCCAGAGTGATGACACAAGCAGAATTGAAGCAGTTATAATTGAGATATAGCTTGCACCCAGGGGGCCAAAACTTGATATCCCCTTGCCCGTGGTATCCAGTACACGGCCGCCCATAAGTGAGCTACCGATACCAAACATTGGTGCAAGCATAAAAACCAGTATAAGCATTAGCATTGAAAAACTCGGACTGCCTGCTTCCACCTCCAGCATGTTTACGGCCATGGCAAGCACTGGTGCCGCAGCATTTGCCATATTGTTCGATCCAATTGCAAAGGAAACATAGCATGCAGTACAAATCACAAAGTATTTCAGGGCCTTGTGTCCCTGAAGAAAATCCAGCAACGGCTTAAACCTGCCACTAAGCGGTTTGTAAAGGTATCGTCCTATCAGGTATGCAAGGGCAAACGCTAACACAGGTGTTATAAACCAGGTAGGTATGATCTCAAACAACAGGCGTCTTGTCTGGAGTACATCAAGATACATGGCCGGCCCTGCCAGTGCGAATATCGTAGCCTGGCTTGTTGACTGGGGCACCCTGAGCATATTGGAGAAAAAAAGTGCAAGACCGACCGAACCAAGAACTATCACACTCAGAGTCATTGAAACTGATTCGGACGGAAGGATGTCGCCCCCGACAGTTAATATTACTTTCTGCCCCGCCACTACTGCACCGAAGAATACAAATATACCAAACAGTCCGGGTATCAGGTCTCTGCGCACAAGGTTTGCTCCATATGCGGCGGAAAAACTCGGGGCTGTGCCACTGCCGCCCATGTTCACAGCAAGAAACATAGCCACCAGCAGAGGTATAATATGGACAGATATCATAACTTTTATTTATACATTCTCTCAATGCTGATGCTTACACATTTCATGCGTCCTCCCATGGGAGGATTCATTTTAGATACTTTAAGCTTCATATATCCTATACCGGGAAACTCCTCCCTGATGTTGTCAAGGATTCTGCCTGCAAGGTGTTCCAGAAGATGGCTCTTATGCTCCATGGCCTCTTTTACCTTCTGATAAACCGCCTGATAGTTTACCGTATCATGCAGACGGTCTGAAACCTCCGCACCGGATGTTTCTACCTCTACCTCCAGGTCAACAATAAAACGGTTGCCTATTAACTGCTCTTCCTTAAAACAGCCGTGATAGGCATAGAACTCCATGCCCTCCAGCATTATCCTGGACATATTTCATATTTTTTGTCTGAACAAATGTATACGAATTTTCCTTTTGGGAACAGAATACCGTAAGCTCCCCGGAACTATTCAACAGATATGATTTATTCATAAACAGCAGATCTTAGCATAATATCCATATTCACATTCTCTCCCGCTTCGACTTCCACCCAGCGGGAGGACGGATCGCCATTTTCTGATACCCTTCCTCCGGTATATTCTATCTCGTCAATTATAGCGGGCATATCAAGCAGAAATCCCTGATCGAGTCCGGATTGAAGTTCAATACTGACTCTGGTGTGATCCCACTCAAGTTTATTCACTCTTATATTTCCCCTTAGAAGAACTCCCTCAATTTTCCCTTCAGGCAACCCTTCCGGTAATGCGGGAAAAAGTTTTACCAGGCCGGGCTCGGAATATGCCAGCATTTTTACAATTACTGCCGGAAATCCGCCGCTGAGATCCAAATTGAATATGTGACCCGGATCATGGGTGCTTACCATATTGTTAAACCAGAAGTTTCGCGACAGCCATCCGAGCATGTCATAACAGGCATCAGCCTCTCCTATCATTGCAGCGGCAAAGGCGAGCTGAACCATCCCGAACGACATTATTCCCCCGTCGGCCTCCCTCCTGTATCTCATTTTTTCGTTTATAACCTTTCTTGCACCCTCTGTCAGCTCAGGCTTATCCCTGAACTCCGGATCCATAATATCGAACAGGGCATATAACTGTGAAACATGCCGGTGACTGTGGTTTTCTTCCATACCCGGCCATATCCATTCACGCAACTCTCCCCTTTCATTTAAATCATATGCAGGCATCTTATCAAGCATGGCCTGCCATTTTTCAGCCCTGTCACTATTAAGTCCGGTAAGTTCCGAAGCTTCTATTATATTCCTCAGTAGCTGGCGTGCAACCATAACATCCATAGTGGCATTTATGCACGCCTGGTATGGAATATTTCCAGGGTTGTTTTCTGGTGAATAGGACGGAACAAACATATACTTTCCGTCCTGGCCGGTAATAAGGAAATCTTCATAAAAAGCCACGGCCTCCTCCATAAACGGCAGGGCCCTCCCTGTTAAAAACTCCATATCGCCGGTATGCAGATAATAATCGTAATAAAACATAGAGTACCATCCGGCCCCGGCTGTCCAGAATGTCATGGGCCAGATAGCGTCAAAATGGTTGTTCAAACCATGGGAGCTCATGCGGGAAGGAACATGGATCCCACCAGCATTATACAGCTTTTCGGCATTAAGCCTGAAGTCGTCCATATGCCTTTCCAGCATGTCAAACAGGGGAAGCATCATCTCAGGCATATTTGCACACAACATACTTGATACCGCAACAGGCACATTCCCGTTCAAAGTAAAATCACCCGACCAGGGCGGCGTTAATGTGCCGCTCCATATTCCCTGCAGATTTGGGGGGTTTATACCTGTTGAAGAGATTATATTATACCTGGCTGCATCAAACTGCAGCTCTACCAGGGCAGGATCAACACCCCCGGAGTTGTCTCCCAGCAGCTCCTCAACCGGGAGTGATTTTCGTTCACTGCCGCCACCAATATCCAGGCTGGAGCGACTAAACAGCTCCCCGTGTATATGGCGGTGTGATTCCAGCAAATTTTCGTAGTCCGGGTTTATATTTGCCAGGGAGGCGATTATTTCACCGGTTCTGGAAGAGTTATAATCATAGCTTGGCTCTACACGTGTTAACAGAATAATTTCATCCGCTCCCTTAACGATTATTTCATCCTGCCCGTAATCAATATCCCCTCCCCTGCTTGTAACCTTCAGAGCACCCTCATACCCCTCAATAAGGCCATCCCACCTGTTCTGAAATGAAGACCTGTATGTAATGCAGTTCTCCTCTGTTGCGATTATCACTTCGTCAATACCTGTACCTTCACGCCTGTCGATTCCTCCCCACCAGCTTTCCCTGTGGCGTGGAGCCAGGCCAAAGCGCCCGCTTACCGGTGATCCATCCGAAATTATCCTGGTAACTATCACGTTTTCGCTGCGTGATACAAAGGTGGTCCGTTCAAAAACCCCTTCCGGTGTACGCCATTTAACCGCAGCCTCACCAGTCAAAAAGTTCGTGGTCCTGGCATATTCCTCAGTGGTGTCATGCCCCATGCCGATTACAAGATCGAAAGCAGGTATGATCGGATCTGTCCACCTCTTGCCTCCCCATCCCTCCCTGTGTGAGAGGTCCACTACAAACTGAGATGCATCTCCAAAATCCCCTTCAAGCATCATTGAGCGTATATGATCAAGATGTTCACCTTGGTTAACTGGTGTCAGTGGTTCTTTAATTGGCATATAAAGAAGTGAGTGGCTAACTGTTATGGTATCCGAAAAGGGATATCCCATTACAAGCGCCCCCATAATGCCGTTACCGGCTACAAGAGACTCTTCCCAGCTCTCAGCTGGCCTTATGCTCCGGAAGCCTCTCTCCGGGGTCTTGTCAATATCGATAATACTGCCGGGCATGTAGGTGCAGGATACCAGAAAAATGACCATTATCCAAATTATATTTTTCATAACTTCAGTTTTATTTTATGACATATACAAATACAAATGTAAATTAATTTAATACATCCGACCACAGCTCTATTTTTCTTAATTTTGCCGGCAATGATTCACCACCGAACAATTCTGAAATGAAGGAAGAAGATAAGAGTAAACCTGCAGGCTCACTGAACTTTTTGGAGCAGATTATCACTAAGGACCTGGAAGAGGGCAATACCCAGGGCAGGGTGCACACCCGTTTCCCGCCTGAGCCAAACGGCTACCTTCACATAGGGCATGCCAAATCCATATGTCTGAACTTCGGGCTTGCCATAAAGTACAATGGAAAGTGTAATCTCAGGTTTGACGACACAAACCCTACCAAAGAGAGCCTGGAGTATGTAAACTCAATTAAGAAGGATATCCGGTGGCTGGGTTTTGACTGGGAGGAAAGGGAGTATTATGCATCCGACTATTTTGAGCAGTTATATGAAATGGCTGTTTCCCTGATAAAAAAAGGCAGGGCTTATGTATGCGAGATGAGTGGTGAGGAGATCGCCGCCGGCAGGGGTACCCCGTCAACCCCCGGGAGGATAAGCCCATGGCGCGACCGCCCGGTCGAAGAAAGCCTGGATATATTTGAACGAATGAGAAACGGCGAGTTCCCTGATGGGAGCAAGGTACTCCGTGCAAAAATAGACATGGCCTCGCCAAATATGCATATGCGCGACCCGGTTATGTACAGGATAATGCATGCAAAACACCACCGGACTGATGACAACTGGTGTATATATCCCATGTACGACTGGGCACACGGGCAGAGCGACTACATTGAGAATATAACACATTCAATATGTACTCTGGAGTTTGAGGTCCACCGTCCCCTGTATGACTGGTTCCTCGACAACCTGGATGTAGCCGGAACCAGGCCGAGACAGTTTGAGTTTGCACGCCTGAACCTTAACTATACTGTCATGAGCAAGCGTAAATTACTTGAGCTTGTAGAAGGTGGCTATGTAAATGGGTGGGATGACCCACGCATGCCCACAATTTCAGGACTGCGCCGCAGGGGCTATACACCGGCTGCAATAAGGGCCTTTTCCGATAAGGTAGGTGTTGCAAAGAGGGAGAACGTTATCGACATGGCCCTTTTGGAGCATTGCATTCGCGAAGACCTCAACAAAAATGCTGAAAGGCTTCTGTGCGTGCTTGACCCCGTAAAGCTTATTATTGACAATTACCCTGAAGGTCAGACAGAAGAACTGGAAGCCATACGAAATCCTGAAAGGCCTGAGGAGGGTCACCGAATGGTGCCCTTCAGCAAGACATTATATATTGAGCGAAATGACTTTATGGAAGACCCTCCTAAAAAGTTCTTCCGCCTTTCGCCGGGTAAGGAGGTACGCCTTAAATATGCCTACATAATCAAATGCGAAAATGTAGTAAAGGATGAGAATGGCGGCATAAGAGAAATACACTGTACCTACGACCCTGAGACAAAAAGTGGTAAAAACACAAGAAAGGTAAAGGGCACCCTGCACTGGGTAAGCGCTGACCATGCTGTTGAAGCTGAAGTAAGGCTTTATGACAGGCTGTTTGACGTTGAAGACCCAACGGATGTTCCTGAAGGCGGAGACTTCAAAGACAATATGAACCCTGCTTCATTGCAGACTGCAAGCGGGCTTATAGAGCCTTCAGTAAATGGTTCAGCACCGGGAGAGCGCTACCAGTTTGAGAGAACCGGATACTTCTGCATTGACCCTGACAGCAGCGATGAAAAACTGGTGTTCAACCGTACTGCCAGCCTGAGGGATTCATGGGCAAAGATGAATAAAAAGTGAATTGGTTTTTCGGTCACTCATTTTGCATGATGGTGCATTTTTTTTATATTTGCACCCTCAAATACTGTCCTGTGGTGTAATTGGCAACACGTCTGACTCTGGATCAGAAGAGTCCAGGTTCGACCCCTGGCAGGACAACTTGAAAAACAGCCACTTTCAGTTATATGTAAGTGGCTGTTTTTCGTTTTGTGAACGTATTGGTAATGGAATTTAACTCCGGTTGTTTAACTCCTGGCGGCCAGTAAGAAGAGTGCGCGTTATAGCTCTTCCAGTACATTCACTATATCTTCCAGAGAAGCACGGATCCGGTGATCAGGATTAAAGTGCCGCCAAACTATAGTGCCGTTTTCATCGATGATATATGTTGCCGGGATGGGCAATTGCTGTGAATCATCAGAATGGGCCTGCTCCAGCCTTGCACCAAGCACGGTATTGTACATTATCCTGTCTTCTTCGCCGGGAAGGAAATGCACATCATAAGCCTTGGCGATCCTGAAGTCTTCATCATGCAGGAGTGTGAACTCTGCACCTGTTTTTTCTGCCGTTCTGCCCAGAAGAGGCACTCGCTCGGGTGAAACAGCAATGAGTGTAGCACCGTGTTGTTCTACCAGATATATAGAGTCTTGAATGGCCTTCAGATGTCTGTTACAAACCGGGCACCAGTGACCCCGGTAAAAGATCATTACAACCGGCCCATTGTCAAGGGCCTTTTGCAAAGAGAAGTCATTTCCCTGCATGCTGGTTGCAGTAAAAGCAGGGGCCGGGCTTCCGGCTTTTATTCCTTCAGCCTCTTCGGCGCTTCTGTAGTCTTGCGACAAAGCCGGGCTAGTTATAAAAATGCTGATAGTTAAGAAAATGAAAATTATCCTGTAATTACGCATTGTTTCTTTGTTTTATAATATGTTATTCCACAAATTTTGCCTTTAAACTACTTTTAATTCTTAAACAAGTAAACAGTATTTGTGTTCAAAATGGATATTTTGAATATCTGTCATGGGCATCATCTGCCGGCAGGGATACCAGTACCGGCAAACCGGCTTTGATATATTCATTTTTGCAAATAAGAGTGTGTGTTTCCTCATTTTATGGCAACCAAATTTATATCTTTTTATATCTTTGTCACCTTGTAAACCTTTTATTAACCTTACTTTCTTCATTGAAGAAATACAACTAAAACAAATTAATTATGAAAACGTTTAAGCTGTTCGTTGGAATGATACTGAGTTTTTGTGTTTTAGGCACAACTTCGGTATATTCACAAAACGGTGATCAAATTTTGGACGGAATTGGAGAAACTGATTTAAGTGCTCGCTATATACTTAGTGGAGATTTAAATGATTGGTCCCGGAATAATTTACATGCCACCATAGAGGGTTCTGGATTCAGTTTTGTAGAAGACGACCTGTTTGGTGAAGTACTTTCTTTATCAGGAGATACTGAAGCGGTTATTTCAATCCCCGGTGAATCCGTGACAGGGCTTGAGTCACTCAGTATAGCTGGCTGGATTTACCTGCGGTCTGATGAAAGAGGGCAGATCTTTTTCGATTTCGGCAGGGATAACCAGACTCATTTCCTGGCTGCTCCCGCAGGGACTAATGAAGAAGAAGGTTATCAGGTTCAAATTTTAACAGAATCACAAAAGTTTACTGCAAGTTCATCAGCGGTAGAACTTGATGAATGGAATCACCTGGCTGTTGTTATTAATGTGCCTGCCCGAACCCTGAGTTCATACATTAACGGAATGCTTGTCAGTGAGGCAAGGAATGTAGATCTGGAGTTAGAACAGCTTTTCGACATTAATCAGGGAGGAAACAACAGACTCTATATTGGAAAACCACAGGCTTCTGACAATACATATTTAAATGCCAAACTGCACGATTTCCGGATCTATAGAATTCCTCTGAGCAGAACGCAAATTTTAGGGATTCATGCCAATGCCCTTGATCTGGAAGAACCTGTAGTAAGAACAAGAGAAGAAACAGACCCCAGTCTTCCATATTTCCCCGAAACAACTCCCCAGTTGTATAATGTATTTATAACCAACGTTCCGGATATTCAGGTTGAAACTGTAGTGGGCCATCTTCCAAGATTACCACGCCTTGTACCAGCAGTTTACGCCGAAAATATTGACAGGTCAAAAGCAAGAGTGATTTGGCCGGCACCTGAGGATAATAGTGATGTACTTTCTCCCGGCACATATACTATAACAGGAAGTGTTCCGGGAACAAATCTGCAGCCAAGGGCGATTGTCACAGTCTTAGAGGATGAAGCACCTGCTAGTCCAGAACGTAATCTGGAAGATTTTGAATTTGGTCAGGTTATATTAAACACTGATATACACGACAACAATACAAAATTCAAAGAAAACCGTGATAAATTTATTACTGTCCTTTCCGGTACAAATCCGGATGACTTCCTTTACATGTTCCGTAATGCATTCGGGCAGGAACAGCCTGAAGGAGCACAAGCACTGGGGGGATGGGACAGCCAGCAGACAAAATTGCGCGGTCATGCCACGGGGCACTACCTTACTGCTATAGCCCAGTCGTATGCAAGTTCAACTTATGATCCGGAACTCCAGGCAATATTTGCTGACAAAATGGAGTACTTGGTAAATACACTCTATGATCTATCCCAGTTGTCCGGACGCCCACGGACACACGGTGGAGAATATGTGTCAGACCCGACAGCTGTGCCCCCGGGCCCGGGCAGATCAGAGTATGATTCAGATTTGAGTGAAGAAGGTATCCGTACAGATTACTGGAACTGGGGTGTTGGATATATCAGTGCCTATCCGCCAGATCAGTTTATAATGCTGGAACACGGAGCAACGTACGGAGGAGCGGATACCAGCATCTGGGCGCCATACTACACACTGGATAAGATCCTGGCCGGCCTGATGGATATATATGAGATCACCGGCAATGAAAAGGCCCTGGAAATAGTAAAAGGCATGGGATCATGGGTGCATGCCCGTTTGGACGAGCTGCCTACCAGGACACTTATAAGTATGTGGAACAGGTATATTGCAGGTGAGTATGGTGGAATGAACGATGCAATGGCAAGGCTGTACCGGCTGACCAACGAGCCTACTTACCTGGAAGCAGCAAAACTGTTTGATAACATCAGAATGTTCTTTGGTGATGCTGACCGCTCTCACGGACTGGCCAAGAATGTGGATATGTTCCGTGGGCTGCATTCAAACACGCATGTACCCCAGGTTATTGGTGCCCTGGAAACTTATCGTGTTACAGGTGCTCCTGAATACTTCCATATAGCTGATAATTTCTTCTACAGGTCTATTTTCGATTATATGTACAGTATTGGTGGAGTTGCAGGTGCCAGGAACCCTTCCAATGCGGAATGCTACACTGCTGAACCATCAACAAAGTATCAATACGGGTTTTCACCCGGCGGTCAGAATGAGACCTGTGCTACCTATAATATGCTGAAACTGGCCAAGGGACTTTTCATGTTTGATCAGCGCGGGGAGTTTATGGATTACTACGAGCGTGGACTATACAATCATATTCTTGCTTCAGTGGCAGAGGATTCCCCTGCGAATACCTACCACGTGCCCCTGCTTCCGGGCTCAATTAAAAGGTTCGGTAACCCTGAAATGAGAGGATTCACCTGTTGTAACGGTACTGCTATTGAGAGCAGCACAAAACTGCATTACTCAATTTATTTCAGGTGTAAAGAGCACCAGAACCTCTATGTGAACCTGTACGTGCCTTCAACACTGAACTGGACGGAAAGGAATGTGACTGTAACCCAGGAAACAGCTTTCCCGAGAGAAGACCATACACGGCTGATCATTGAGGGTAATGGCGAATTTGACCTGAATGTACGTGTACCGCATTGGGCAACAGAAGGATTTTATGTGAGTATAAATGGCAGGGAAGAAAATGTTGAGGCTGTGCCAGGAAGCTATCTTACTTTAAGCCGTAACTGGCAGAACGGAGATACGGTTGAATTGCGTATGCCTTTCCAGTTTCATTTAGATCCGGTTATGGATCAGCAGAATATTGCCAGCTTGTTTTACGGACCAGTTCTGCTTGCAGCCCAGGAATCTGAGCCACTTACCGAATGGCGCGAGGTGACACTGGATGCAGAAGATATAAGCAGATCAATATCAGGTAACCCTGAACAGCTTGAATTCAATATTGACGGTGTTGTTTTCAAACCATTTTATGATACATATGGGCGTCATTCGGTTTATCTGAATGTTACCCTGGAATAGTATAATGAAAACAGTTAAGCAAGGCACGGTTTTTCTTAAAGACCGTGCCTTGTTTTATATTTGAGGCCCAGCATATTAACTCGCTGCAGCTTTTGTCATTAGTTGTTTTTAAATTTAAGTTTCATTAATATGTCGGTCTGTTCTTCATCGCCTAGTTTGAAGATATGCTTGTCAAATTCTTCAAACCCATTTTTCTTGTAAAAGTTAATCGCTCTATAATTATGTTCCCAAACTCCTAACCAAACATAGTCAGCTTTTTTATGCAGGGCTATTTCTGCCGATTTTTCAAAAAGAATTTGTCCTATTTTCTTTCCGTGAAATTCACTAAGCACATAAATTCGTTCAATTTCAACTGCACTATCGTCCTGAAACTCTGTCTGAGACTTACCAAAGTTAATTTTCAAATAACCGATTGCTTTTTTGTCAAGCATTGCAAAATAAAATACAGCGTTCTTGTCGTTAAGTTCTCTTGACAATTTATGGGTAGAAAATTCTTCGTCAAGATATTTTCGCATATTTTCTTCCGTGTTACTCGAATTAAATGTTTCAAAGAAAGTCTGCCTGCCAATTTTTTGTAATTGGTCAAGGTCGCTTATTGTTAATTGTTTAATTTCGATCTTATTCATATTTATCATTCAAAAAATTGTCTGCCGGGGATGAATGCATCGTCGGTTTCATATGGTCGGGAATTTTTTATTCTATCCAATAATTTGCTCCTGATCCAGTTCCAAATTTTTCCATTAAGTTTTTCTCTAGTAATTCTGGTATAATTCATCAAACAGTTGGATTAGGAATGCCTAACTTCTTAGCTATTTCAACTGATTTACCCCCGGCATTGTTTTCGATAAAAGTCAAAATGGACTTTTTTCGTGGAGATAATCTTGTTTCAACTCCTTTGTTTTTCCAGTTTTATCATTAATTGTTTTTAAATATTTCCAAGCGCATCAAAGGAAACCCGAATCCATTCCGTAACATCTTCGTTTGGTCTTTGAGACTTAGAAATACACAAAACTATGTAATATTCTGTTTTTCTATTTTCTATTTCAGGTTCAAAGCTGACATACTGAGTCCATTGTATCCATGTATTAAAAGTAATAAAGTCGAAAGGAGTCTGCTAAATCTTCCATTTCCGAACTGAAAAGGATAGATGCATATAAATTCATAGGCAAATAATGCATATTTCACTAGTGGATGATATTCTTTGTCATTAATATATTAGAAAATATATGTACAGGCAGATTATGTCATACTAAATGATCGAAGGGACAGTTGAAAAAAAGTAACCTGCACTAGTAAAAGGCTGAAAAGAGAGGAATTATTCAAACCTTCCCCTTTCAAAATCCTCAGCCAGGGTTCTTGCCCTTTCGGCATCTGATTCTGACACGATGACTCTTACTGCTCCCATCCCGGGTGTCGTATAAAACGGAAACAGTGTGCCGACGACTTCATTGTTTATAAAACCCCTGATACCCTCATTTTCGAGAATATTAACAAACATCTCGGCTTCCCATGCATGACCCGTATATACAACAACAGCATCGGTTTGTTGACGTTTATTCATTTTTTCTGAATTTATTGAACAAACTCTTGTGATCCACTGATCCACGATTCAAATATTGCAGATTGCAGTGAATCCGGACTCTCTGTCCGGGTTATAAAGTACTCCTCCTGCCCGGGTTTCAACTCCAGTATGAGGCCGGCATACTCAAGGTACTTGTTATAATCAAGCTCTTTTGTGGT
>SLKR01000151.1 GCA_007134525.1 Bacteroidales bacterium
CCGGGAAGATCAACATCTGATAGTTTCTTGTCAGTTCGTTTCCAGGAATCCTGTTCGTAAGCGCGGTGTGGTTCACTGGCACCATACCAAAAGAAAAACGGTTTATCTTCACGCACGTTTTCCATGAAATATTTGAAGTTTTCAAAATAATTCACCAGGCTGATACGATCAGCTGTTCGTTCATCACCTGGTGTCCCGGGTTCATATCTTATATTACTGTGGGCAATTCCTCCAGCATCTGTGGCACGCCATAAGGAATCATTTTCATCACGGGCATAACGGAACGGAGAAACCCCTTTACCTGTGCGGCCGGTCACATATCCGTTTTTATCAAGCAAATCAATAAAAGGCACATGCTTCTTCATCCAGGAAGAGGCATGCTGCCCTGACTGTTCATTTTGCCAGTGATAGCGACCTGTAACTAAGGCACTTCGTGAAGGGGCGCAACCCGGTGAGCCGGCAAAAGCATTGGCAAAATATATCCCTTCAGCAGCTATTCGGTCAAAAGCAGGGGTATTGACAAAATTACTCCCGGAAAAGCTGGTATGCCCAAATGACTGGTCGTCGCTGATGGCAAACAGGATGTTGGGACGTTCATATTCTTCCGGTTGCTGACTGCTGCATCCGGCAAACTGAGCCGATACAAAGGTAACCGAGGCGAGAATTATTGGCTTCATATCTAATAAGTCTGGTTATCAATCAATTTAACAATGCTATAAATCCACAAAAAAATATTTTGCTTTTCAACCTATGCAACATCCATGCTTTGACCGTATCTTTTTTGAATGACCGGTTATACAGATGATTGATGAAAAAACACTTTATGAATTAAATTATAAAAACCTGATTAATTATTTGGGGAGTTACCGGGTTTCTTTTATTAAACTGGTTGAATTTTCAGTTAGCATAAAGGAAAGTAATCCCTGATCTCATTACCAAATAAATTCTATATCATAATCCTCCGCCTTGACCCCCCATTTATCAATTAGCCTTTTGGCTGCTCTCACATCATAATCACTGCGTGTCAATTCCGGCAATTCTTTAAGCATGTTTACCACACCGGTTCTCAGTTCAGGCGTTTCAGCTTCGATACAATCAATTGCGTTAAGCGCATGGCAACGGGCAAACTCATTGGGATCCTGCAAAACCCTGAGCAGGGCTTTTTCAGCCTCTGCCTGTTCTCCCATATTGTAAAGCGCTTCGGCAGCAACGGTAACCACATTCGCCGACTCATCAGAAAGGGCACAGAGCAAACTTTCTTTTGCCGGAGCTGCCCTTTCACCCAGGATAAGTAACCCGGTTGCCCCCCAGTAGCGGACGGCACTTTCATTGCTTTCCAGAAAGGATTGCAACTGTTCCAGGTATTCACTTCTTCCAAGGGTAGCAAGCTCTGCGGCATCAATAATCTCCTGGAGATTAACCCTTCCGGAGCGCATATAATCGTATGTGGACATATCACCAGTTCTGTCTCCAAGATCGGCCTCAGGTATAAAACCGGAATCATTTATACTGATTACCCATTCTTTATTTGCATCACGCAACCGCACGAGGACATCCCTGTATGCAGGATTACCGGCAAGGTTGTTTACTTCCCAAGGGTCATTTTCAGTATCGTATAATTCCTCCACTGGCTTGGTATTCCAAAAGACACTCTGAATCTCATTACACTCACCGTTTAAGTAAGCCTGTTCCCAGGAACGGATGGAAGGAGCGCGCCACAGGTAATCCAGAGGTTGTCCATAGACCCGGTATGGCATATAATTGTGTATATAACGGTATTTATGATCGCGGACAGACCGGCTCATGTCGTAACGTTCATCCATCCTGCCCCTGAACATATAAGCATATTCAGGATCATCAGTCTTCTGATCACCCAGGAAAGCACTTCCCTGCATATACTCCGGAACGGGAATTCCGGCAATACTCAACAGGGTGGGTGCCAGATCCACAAAACTGACCAGCCGGTTTACTTCAGAACCGGGTTGCTCAGCCGGAAAGAGATGCCTGTATTTTTCGGGAACATGTAAGATAAACGGAACATGGGTACCCGTTTCATAAACATACCTCTTGCTCCGTGCCAATACACCTCCATGGTCAGCATAATAAAAAACAATTGTATTCTCTGCCAGTCCGGCTTCTTCCAGTTCACGGAGCTTTTCGCCGACCCAGCTATCCATCTCTTCAATCTTATCGTAGTACTGAGCCCAGTCGTGCCTCATGGCAGGAGTATCCGGGTGATAAGGGGGCAGCGGCACTTCGTCTGGATCATGCCTCAGCTCTTCCATAGGTATGGAATCATGTATTGAGCTTTCATGGGAAATATTAGTATTAAACACGGCGAAGAAAGGCTGACCGGGTTCCCTGTTCCTGTAATGGGCAGTCCCGCTGCTTTCATCCCAGATACTGCCTGGATCAATGCTGCTGGTATTGTAATCGGTTTTAGCATTGTTTGTGCAATAATAACCTGCTTCCCGCAGGAACTCAGGATATGTTCTTACCACCTCCGATTTGGCATACCTGCTCCGCATATGCTGATTGCCGCCGGAGTTGGCATAGATCCCGGTGATTATGGTGTTGCGGGCAGGTGCACAGACCGGGGCGTTGGCGTAGGTATGGGTATATAAAAAACCATCCGAAGCCATTTTATCCAGATAGGGAGTGGTTGCAAAATCATCGCCGTAACAGCCCAGCAGAGCGCTGTTATCTTCACTTACCAGCCAGAGGATATTCGGCAGTTCATCGGGAACTTGTTCCTGGCATCCCGAAAGGGATAAAGTAGTTATAGCAGCAAGTCCTAAAACAGAATTACCACTAAAGCTTTTGAATTTCATATTGTTGGGGTTAAAGTAAGATAATCGAATATTTCTTCTATTGTTAAGTCATTTTGCATGTATTTTAAATCTCTAAACTATATTTAAAACCTCATTTTTTATAAAATCTGCAATATTTATCAAATTTCAAATAATGCATCTTAAAACCAGATCTATATCTATAAAAATTATCTCCCATGAGCTGATCATAAGGACAGACTAGTCTGATAACACAGAAACACTCTTAGTTCCCATACAAATGATCTCCCCTTCCTGGGTTTATAAAAACATATTAAGAACCATAACTTAGAGCAAAGAAACCATCCAGCCTTAAAGCAGGATAGCAAAACACTGGTAGGGAGGAACGTAAAAAAAATCCATTTACCAAAACCATCCCTGTAATACAGGAACCGTTGAACCAGTTTTGATGATTGTGAAAATCTTCATAAAAACCAAGAAACTCATTGCCACGCTCACCTGTAATCATAAAATTTGCAGTACCTATATAATTATAAAAAAGTTTGTGATGAAAAAATTTCAAGAGACTCAGCAGCTCCGTATTTTTCAACACCTCGCATGTCCGGATATGACGTACCTCAAAATCGGGATGATCACTCCAGACAATAACATCTACAATGAACACATCCGCGTGGTGTCCCTTCCCAGAGGCGCCTGATCCATGCCATAGGTTATCTTCTGTAGGGCTGGCCAATGCCAAGCTAATTTCAGACGGCATTGCCAACATAGGATCCCTGTGTGCTCTATATCTAAAGGTTTAACTTCTGCTTCCTTTGTCCAGAATTCAACACGGTTCTTAAAAAAAGCGAAATCTCAGCGGGTGTAAAAAATATCTGAACACCTATTTCTCATTGACTCCTATCCATGACAATATCCGACTCCCTTTGCCTTTGTAATCCCTGTCGTTGGTATAGTTATATAATAGATTATGACAGATATTTCTTTTTATAAACTCAAGTTGTATAAATTTACCTGTCAGTGTTTGCCCGTGACAGTTGCAAACACTGACAGGTATGAAAAGACATATTAGTATCCAGGATTCTGTGTAAGATCTGGATTTACATCAATGGCATGCTGGGGAATAGGAAATAACAACCTATCTTCAGTTAGATTAGTATATCCTTTCGAATGCATTACCTCAAGCGCTCTTCCGGTCCTGACAAGATCAAAGAAGCGATGGAATTCGAAAGCCAGCTCGACCCTTCTTTCATGCTCAATTGCTTCTGCCAAAGTGGGGTACAGATCAGACGGATATTCAGGGGAACCGTAAGGGGGCAGACCAACACGTTCGCGTACCATATTCAGGTATGCAGGATCGCCGGTAACTTCGGCATACATCAGCAATACATCTGCATAGCGGATCACATAGAGATTTTTCCCCGGATTTGTCCAGTTAGGGTCAAAATACTTGATCGTAAAAGGATATTCGAAGAACTCACCAGTCGCCTGGTTTGTATATCCCGGAAAAATTGTTGCATCCATGCGTGGATCCCCTTCCTCATATTCTGCGGCCAGATCGGGCGTTGGTGTGTTGTGACCGCTTCCGCGAAAAACACTGTTTGGTACACCCAGGTCAGTCAGGTTAAAAGCATGGTGAAAAGGTGAATAGGCATTTTGATGCCCGGAATTAAAGGCGTTTGTTCCGGCAAGATACTGAACTTCAAGGATCGATTCTTTGCTGTTTTTTGTATCCGGATCAAACAGGTACAGATAATCGTCTGCATTAATAACCCCATCATTATTGGCATCAAGGGAAAACCTGTCGCTGTTGATAATAAACTCCAGTTCCAAACGTGCGGCCGGCAGGTTATTCTGCGTAAGATAAATTTTGGCAAGTATACCTGCGGCCCCATACCTGGTAACCCGACCGACATTATTCCCGGTGTAACTTTCCGGTAAATTCGCCTTTGCAAAATTCAGGTCGGCAATGATCTGCTGATACACATTAGCCGTACTTTCACGCAGGTAATCATAGGCAGCGGTCGGGGAGACCACCCTGGTCATCAAAGGAATATCTCCCCATGCCCGGACCATGTTAAAATATATCAGGGAGCGGATAAGCAAGGCTTCCCCGAGCATCTGGTTCTTGACATTTTCGCCGATTGCGACCCTTGTGTTCTCGACCTCATGAATAACTTTATTGCATATAAAAATTGCATTGTAGCAGGTATTCCATGCCGAAAGTATCCTGGCATTATAAGAGAGGATGGAATGATCGTTGATATGTCCGTAGTCAAAGGCTGTACCGGCTATAAAAATCATATCGGTATTATCTGACGACATTTCGCCGTAGAAATCGACTATGCCGCTGGCATTGTAGATCCGTCCTAATTGCCGGTATACATCGTTTACAGCCTGCCTTAATTCCGTCTCGGTCTGGTA
>SLKR01000053.1 GCA_007134525.1 Bacteroidales bacterium
TATATCAGGCATGACTATTAATTATCATAAAAATCTGAAATATTTAAAAAAAAATCATATGTTTGCTTTACCTTTGTTTTCTTAATGAAGCGTAGCAGCGTAAACATAATCAAGCGGTTACTGTTCGGTTTCGGACTTATTATAACCCTTCTTGTAGTTCAGGACCTGATAAGGTATATGAACTACCGCAGTACACGTGATGCGCTCCTGGAAGATGTACATTCACTATGGATATCCGGTCTCAGCCGTGAAATGCTCTTGCACTTAAGCGACCTCGAATCTGCATACCAGGGATTCCTGTTAACCGGTGATACTGGTTATGTCGATAATTATAACAGTGCAAGTGACAGGTTTGAAATTGCCAGTAATGGGCTTTTTGAACTTGCATCAGACTATACTTATGTTTTGCAGGGTCTTGAAACGGTGAATGAACTATACAGGGAGTGGAAGGATGGCATCATCCTTGAATACACTGGCGCAGACCAGTCCATTATACTGCAGGAGGAGCTACTGTCGGGCAGTGAACTTATTGCCGGGATCAGGCAGGTGCTGGCAGGGATCTATCAGGAGGAAATAGACAACCTGATTATGCGGCAGACAGAAGTTAGCAAAAAAAGAAACATACTTACATTCACAATTTTTGGTGGTGTAGTAATAATACATATAATTGCCATTGCAATCGCTTCCTGGTTGACATACAGCGCCGTGAAATATATAAAAGACAGGAACAGGACGGAGCTGGCCCTCCAGAGGGAGCGAATCTATTTCGAACGGCTCTTCCAGAGCGTTCCCCTTGGAGTTGCACTGCTTGACAGCAAAGACCGGATTATAGAGATAAACAGGGGGTTTACCGAACTGTTTCAATACGATATAGAAGAGGCCAGGGGCAGGCCCATAAATGATCTGATTGTCCCTCCACACTTTAAACAGGAGAGTAGTACAACGACCATGAAGGTTGCAAAGGGCGAGACTGTAAGCCTTGAGTCTGTCAGGCAAACGAAGGAAGGCCGGCTCATCGATGTGGCCATACAGGGCCAGCCAATCGGACTGGGAGGTGGCGAGTTCTCGGTTATCGGGGTATACCAGGATATAACCAAGAGAAAAAAAGCAGAAGCAGTATTGAGGGAAAGTGAGAAAAACCTTCGTGAGCTGAATGCTGCAAAAGATAAATTCTTTTCAATAATTGCCCATGATCTGAGGGATCCATTCAACAGCTTGGTAGGCCTGAGTGAGCTGCTTTTGGAAAACATAAGGCAAAACAGCCTTGATGGTACTGAGAAGTATGCAAGGCATATACTTAATTCTTCAAAAAACACCTTTGACCTGCTTTCCGATTTGCTCTCCTGGGCAAACCTACAAACAGGAAGGTTCAGGATAAATAAGAGCAGATTCAACCTGCGAGGGGTTATTGATGAAAACCTGCGGCTTTTTGAGCCTATAGCCCGCGAAAAATCCATTGATATTGGAGCTGAATGCCAGTCCGGGTTATCTGTCAATGCCGACAGGACCGTTATCTCAACTATATTAAGGAATCTTTTATCAAACGCAGTCAAGTTTACTCCAAGGGGCGGAAATATTAAAGTAACTGCAAGGCATAACCAGGCAGATGAAGTAATAGTTTCTGTCTGCGACTCCGGGATAGGAATGAGCCCAGAGGTTATCGACAATTTGTTTGATATGTCCAGCCCCGGACACCGCCAGGGCACTGACGGGGAGCCCGGTACAGGCCTTGGCCTGAAATTATGCAATGAATTTGCCGGACTTCATGGAGGCGGTATCCGTGCAGAATCTGTTGAGGGCAAAGGTTCAGAGTTCTACTTTACTTTTCTTTCCGGATAACATTCCTGTTTACTTTTCTTATTCTGCGTATTTAGAACGATGATAAATTGTTGTTATCAAATGTTAAAAGCTTTGACCGGGGCATGGTATTGTAATATTTTTATAGTCTAAATGTGCATACAAGTACATATGTTACCTATTGTATTTTTACGATAATAACCAAGCTGTCATGAAAAAATTTGCCCTTTACTTTTTAGTTTTATTCCTGATCCACCAGAACTCTTTTTCCCAGAATATTATAAATAACTGGCGCGGCCCCGATCGTAGCGGCCACTACCATGAAAGCGGGCTCTTGAACGAGTGGCCGGAAGGAGGCCCTGAAATGGTATGGGCGTTTGAGGAGCTGGGAATTGGTTTTACATCACCTGTTATAGAGAATGGAAGGATATATGTTTCAGGTATGGAAGGTGATATGGGTTATATATACATACTTTCTATGCAGGGTGAACTAAAGGCAAAATACCCTTACGGAAATGAGATATCTTCCAGATACCCCGGCACCAGGAGCACACCCACAATTGCCGGAAATTTAATGTATGTTGCAACAGGTAATGGCGAGCTGATATGCATGGATCTTGAAAACGGCAATATTAACTGGTCAAGGGATCTGTTCAATGATTTTGACGGAAGCAATATACGCTGGGGGTTTACCGAGAACCTTGTTATAGCTGGAGACCTTATCTATTGTGCCCCCGGAGGGGATGAGTTCAATATAGTTGCACTTAACCGCCACAGCGGTGAACCTGAATGGTCCTCGACCGGTGAGGGCGGTCTTTCTGCCTATTGCTCACCACTGATTATCGATCATAACGGACAACAAATACTCACAACAATAATGCAACGTAATATTCTTGGTATGGATGCACAAACTGGGGAGCTATTATGGTCATATCCGTATGCGAATATGCGCAATATTCACCCAAACACTCCTGTGTATTACCAGGGGGATATTTATTACTTCAGCGGATACGGGGAAGGCGGTCTTAAACTGAGGCTTAGTGATGACGGAAGGGATGTTTCTCTGGTTTGGGAGAATGGCACGGTTGATCCGCAGCTTGGCGGAGCAGTATTGGTTGACGGTTACTTATATGCCTCAGGCGACAGGAACAGAAGGTGGTTTACAATTGACTGGCAAAGCGGTGAGATCACATATGAAACAAGGGAAATAGACAAGGGCAATATAATTGCTGCTGACGGAATGCTCTATGTATACACCGAAAGGGGAGAACTGGCGCTCCTGGAACCTCTTGATGGCAGTTTCCGGGTGGTGAGCGAAACCGATATAACACTTGGTTCGGATCAGCATTGGGCACATCTTGTAATTGATGATGGAATACTTTATGTAAGGCGCGGTAACGCCCTGATGGCCTTTGATATCAGGCAAAGCTGATAACATGAAAACAGCCAATGTATAAACTGTCTGAAATCATTATAAGAGCAATTCCTGCCACATTTATAGTTATTTGTACATTATTGCTTTTATGGTGGATTGTTTCCGATCCTACCGCTGATTTTACTTTGTCTGAACCCGGGATGGATGATTATGCCGAAGCTGAGCCCGGAGTGGAGGAAGAGGTGATAATAGGAGAGTTTTTTCAGTCATTTCCCGGAGCCGGGGTCCCTGAACTGGAAGAAACCTGGACCCGTTTCAGGGGTGAAAGGTCTGACAATATATACTCCGGCAGTGTCCCGCTAAAGGAGAGTTTCGGCAGCGGATCAGTTGATCTGCTCTGGTCGGTGGAGATGGGAGAAGGGCATGCCGGTGCAGCAATATTTGAGGGGCTGGTATATGTGCTTGATTACGATGAGGAGTTAAGGGCTGACATGTTGCGATGCTTTTCGCTTACAACGGGAGAGGAAGTCTGGCGCAGGTGGTATGAGGTTGAAATCAGGAGAAATCACGGCATGTCAAGGACAGTGCCGGCTGTTACCGAAGAGTTTATACTGACAATCGGTCCCAGGGGTCATGTTATGTGTGTTGAAAGGGAATCCGGAGACTTTCTATGGGGGCTTGATATTGTCAGGGAGTACGACAGTGAGATCCCCCTGTGGTACACAGGTCAGTGCCCACTTATATATGAGGGTGTTGCAATTATAGCAACAGGAGGGAGTTCTCTAATGATAGGCATTGACTGTATGAGTGGCGAAGTTCTGTGGGAAACGCCCAACCCTGATGGGTGGGAAATGTCGCATTCCTCTGTTATACCCTATGAGTTTGGCGGCAGGAAGATGTTTTTATACAGTGCAGTGGGTGGTGTTGCAGGTATTGCCGCCGACGGGGAGGATGCAGGCTCTGTGCTCTGGAGCAGCAGTGAATGGAGTCGCCCTGTGGTGGCCGCATCCCCTGTAGGGACACCAGACGGGAAAATATTCCTGACAGCGGGTTATGGTGCAGGGAGTATGCTGCTTCAGCTCTCTGTGGATAACGGGAGTTACAGTGTTGATATCCTGGAGAGCTACAGGCCCGGAGGAGGTCTTTCAAGCGAGCAGCAGACACCCATACTGGCCGATGGCCACCTGTTCGGGATACTCCCCAATGATGCACGTGCAATGCGTAATCAATTCGTGTGCGTTCACCCTGATGACCCGACTGAGATAATCTGGTCGAGCGGTCCTACTGCCCGTTTCGGGCTTGGTCCATACATACTTGCAGATGACAGGTTTTATCTGCTTAACGACGATGCCAGCCTCTATATAATTGAAAAAAGCACCGAGGCATATAATGAACTTGACAATATTCAGCTGTTTGAAGGTTATGATGCCTGGGCGCCGCTTGCAATAGCCGACGGCTACATGGTACTCAGGGATGACAGGACAATGGTATGCATAGATCTTAGAAGATAGAAGGGCAGTTTATATATTAATTCAAACAATGCTTTATGAACAGGTTGGTAAAGTTTCTTCTGCTGTTTGCCCTTGTTGTTATTGTCTCCCTGGTTATATACGACTATTGGTCCGGGAGACCTGCAAGGCAGGGCGAAAATCCTTTCAGGTATGATATAGGGGATTTCCGGGAAGCAGATCCTGAGCTTGTGCAGTACGAAGAGTACCGGCAGATAAGTATTGATGCTGGCCGGGCAAGGGATTTGGCATGTGTGGATGATATTATCTATCTTCTAACCGACGGATATCTGCTTGCTATTACAGAAAGGGGTGAAGAACTGTTTGGCTTCTCAACTGAAGAGGACCCTCAGTGCTTTACAACAGATGGCGCGGGAAATATCCTTATTGGTTATGAAAACTATATTGCCGCCTATGACAAGGAGGGCAATATTATTTCAAGCTCTTCACATGCCGGCGAGAGGGCCCTTTTCACATCCGTGGCAATA
>SLKR01000146.1 GCA_007134525.1 Bacteroidales bacterium
ATTTTTTTTTTTTTTTCTATCCGCGCCAGTTGTAACGGACTATTGACTGTTTAACCAAAAATCAAAAAAATGAAAAACCTTTACTCAGTAAAAGTACGCTTATTTTTCAGTGTTGCACTTTTGGTCTTTTTATCCGGGTCAGTTGCAGCTCAGTCATACAACCCCAATTTTGGCCGCAACCTGCTTGCAAACCCAGGTGCTGAAACGGGCGATCTAACCGGCTGGACAATACTTCAAAACGGAGGTGATGGATGGAGGGTCAGAGATTCCGGGGCGCATACAGGCCAGAGTGCTTTCCAGGTATCTTACGATTGGTGCAGGAAATACCAGGTCATTGATCTTGTTGCGGAAGGATTTACCGAACAGGAGCTGGATGAAGGCCAGAATGTTTATATTTCTGACTGGTTTAGCGGGATTGGTGTCAATCCATCACAAACACTGGATTATGGACAACTTAAAGTTGAGCTAAGGGATGCTTCCCATAATGTCATAGCCTCATATGACAGTGGGGTGTTTACCACTCCGGAAGCACCAACGCCATACGGTACTAATTATGTAGAGTACTCACACGTATTTGAAGACTATGGTGCCGGCTTGCGTTATATCTATTTTGAACATGGAGGAATTGACACAGAATATTGGGCTGGACATTACGGTACCTTAATTGATAGTGCGTCCGTAGTTATTGGTACCAAAATGATTCCCTTTTCTAGTTGGGCAATTGGCCTGGGTGTTCTGTTAATTGGCATTTTTGTAGTTGTGATTCGACGAAGCTTATAATGCATACCCGGAGAATTTGTTAATAAAGTTACGTAAAAGTGGCATACATCAAAGACCAGGCAAAAAGGCATATCTCATATTTATGTGAGGAAATTGAGAATAGATGTGTTGGCAGTAAAGGAAATCTGGCTGCATCAGATTATTTCAAAAAACAACTGGAGAGTAGTGAGTGGCAAATCGAGAGCCAGAAGTTTGAGGCCTTTGACTGGGAAAGTGAACTTGCAATTATTGAAACAGATAAAATCAGGCTGAAAGCTTTTTCAAGCCCATACAGCAACCCCTGCGATTTTGAAACCGAATTTGAAATTGTTTCAACAATAAATGAACTGGAGAAAACAGATGCGGGGAACAAGATATTGATTGTAAAAGGACAACTGGCACAGGAGCAATTAATGCCCAAGAATTTTGTGTTTTACAATCCTGACAATCACAAAAAAATAATTTCATTGTTTGAAAAAAGCAGAGCCGGTGCATTAATATTCATAGTATCTGAATCCGGCTTCTGTGAAGGCGGAGAATACCCTTTCCCGATAATTGAGGATGGTGATTTTGAAATTCCCTCTGTTTTTATATCAGAAGAAGATGGGAAGAAACTGCTCAGTAATTTGTCTGGAAAGATAAAACTCATATCCAGAACTGAAAAGTTAGCTTCAAAGGGATATAATATAATTGGGAGAAAAGGAGTAAAAGATGGGAAGAAAATAGCAGTTACAGCACATATAGATTCAAAGAAAGGCTCTCCCGGTGCCATTGATAACGGGACAGGGGTTACAACATTGATCCTGCTGTCGGAATTATTAAAAAATTATAATGGTAACTACCAGGTTGAACTTGTTGCTCTTAATGGTGAAGATTATTATTCGGTTCCGGGCCAGATGACTTACATTGAGAAGCTCAGGAAAAATTTCAGTGATATTGCCTTAAACATAAATATTGACGGTGCAGGTTTAAACAAGGGTAAAACTTCTTATGCGCTGATGGAATTACCCGAAAAACAGTCAGAGAAAGCCCGAAATGTGTTTAACCATTATCCCGGACTTACAGAAGGGAAACCCTGGGTGCAGGGTGATCATAGTATATTTTTGCAATTCGGAACTCCTGCAATAGCAGTATCCTCTGAATGGCTGTTGGATAATTTGCAGCTTCAGAGGATTACGCACACAGAAAATGACAACTTGAGCATTGTTGATATTGATAAAATTGTTGAGCTTGCTAATGCACTTTCCAGATTTATCTATAAATTGTAGCAATGGCCGAAAAGCTCTCTTATTACCGGTCTGTACGCACCAATTCAACCCTTCTGTTCTTTGCCTTGTTCTCATCGGTATCGTTGGGCGCTACAGGCATGGTCTCTCCATAACCCCTGGCCTGAAGCCTTGAAGGTTCTACACCGAATAGTGTGAGATACTGCCTGACCGATTCGGCACGCCTCTGTGAGAGCTGCAGGTTATAATCCGCACTGCCGTCGCTGTCGGTGTGGCCCTGTATCTCCAGCCTGAGATCAGGGTTGCTGAGAAGCAGTGTAAGTACTATTTGCAGCTGTTTGCCCGAAGACTGCTGCAAGGTGGCCTTGTCAAAATCAAAGAGAATACCGTATAGTGCTACCTTGCCCTCAGCGTTCAGGGCTGCCATCATTTGTGCCGGTGTAAACTCAAGGGTTGTTTCCAGCGGCTTCTCGTCGATTATGTCAAGATCGGTCCGTGCCGCGCTAACTGATGTCTGCACCCGGCACCACGTAACACCACCATCTTCGCGGGGAATGGTGAAAACCAGGCCGTAATGCCTGTCTTCCCATTTGATCTCGCCACCCCTTTCCAAAGCTGCAGCCTTAAAGTTCTCAAAGTACTCAAGTTGTGAAACATCCCGGTCAGGTGTACCGTCTTCATTGTATAAATAGTAACGGAGACTGCGGTATTCGCCCTGTACGTTTATTGCAGTATAATCCCTCGGTGGTGTCCCAACCCTGAACTCAAATTCACTGAAATTCAGCTGTTCAGATCTTCTCTCATCCAGTACTGTTCCCGGATACGGACGTATCAGAGGATGTTCTGTTACCTCCTGCCCGACAAGCGGGGTGGTTATAGCTGACAGTATCACAACTGCCAGTAATGAAAACCTGCGTGCACTTTTTTTCATCTTTATCCTGCTTTATTCAAATATAAGACAAAAATCAATATAGAGTGCTCATATACAGTGATGCACAATGATTTTTTGGAAAAAACATGGCTGTTTCTTATTTTTATTCCAGTAAGCTTATCATTTTAACTTTTTAACCAGGGATCAATTATGGAAGTTCTTGAGATTGTACAAACTACATTGTCTTACCTGCTTATTACCATCGCCGGTATCTTTGTGATAGTAAACCCGCTGACAACGGCTTTTGCATTTATGTCGCTCACTACAAAGATGAGTGAGCTGCGCCGAAAGGAGATAGCCATGAAGGCAACACGGATCTCCACCAGCCTCTTTTTTATTTTTGCCTTGCTTGGCGGTTTGATTTTCCAGCTGTTCGGGATAACCCTGGCGGCATTCCGCATTGCAGGGGGTATAATACTTTTTGGCATAGCAATGGGAATGATCACCAGCCGCAACGGTGGCGACGAGACCACAACAAAGCCCGAAGGTGAGATCGCCGATGACATCTCTGTTATTCCCCTGGCTATACCATTTATAAGCGGTCCGGGCTCTATTGCCACAGTAATGATACTCACCAGCGAGGCGCCAACTATATACCATACTGTAATTGTATTCTTCGCTGTGCTGTTTACTACTGTCAGCTGCTACTTCTCCATGGTCTATTCCAAGGTGATTGTTCGCTATCTTGGTGACGCCGGCCGCCAGATTATCACCAAGGTATTCGGGCTGATTCTGTCAGTTATAGCAGTTCAGTTCGTTGTTAACGGTATTGCAAATGTTGTGGTAGATTTCGGTATCTTTGAAATACCCGGGGTAGAACCCGGCGGTGGCATTGAAGTTGAATAAACCCCCATGTAAGCAATAAGTACATACAAGATATAATGAACAAGCAAAAAAGTGCTTATCTGAGAGTTTTGATGATTGATTCATCAAACGGATATTACAGGATAAACAAATACCCTGTTGGTTCCTTTTTTGGCCCGGTTGACCTGGGTATCCATTTATCGCACAAATACAACAGCCTGAACATAGGTGCCGGCCTGCTGGCCGGAAGCATATTTCCCGGGTCGAACAGGCTGCTGTTCACTGGTATCTCCCCCTCGTGGCACGGCTTCTTTATTTCTTCCATGGGAGGTGCAGCACTGGTGTTTGACAACCTGGGGATTAATTTATTTTCATTGACCGGTAAGGCAGATACTCCCTCGATCCTTTATCTTAACCGTAATCACGGCGAAGAAGTCGAGGTTGAACTGTACCCGGTTGACCCTCACTCTTTGTGGGAAAGTGGTAGAGGAGGAGTATATGGGGTGATGCAGCATGCCCTGGACCATTATGCAGGACGCTATGAGAAGGATCCGCGCGTACTTGCTGTTGGCCCTGCTGCAATGTATTCCGATAATGGCGCCATTGCATCGGCACCGGTAAAAAAGGGAACCCTGACAGCCGTTGATTGCTGGGCGGGCCGCGGGGGTTTTGGCACAAAGCTGTTTCAGCAGCACGGCATTGTCGGGATAATTTACGGAGGCACATGGGTTGATGAAGACTTTCGTGACCGAAAGGTGGCTGATGAATGGTTTCATGACCGTTATGAACAGAAAATGGCTGCCAAGGATATGGAGGCAACCACAAAATACCGCTACGACCCCGCTTTTAACACCGGTGGTACCTTTGGTGTAAATTATGCAACCGTGGATGACAGGATCATAGCCTTCAACTACCGGTCGGTTTTTATGACAAAGGAAGAACGCCTTGATCTGCACAAACACTTTATCCTTGACCATTACCTAAAGCAGTTCAATGAGGAGACAATAGAACCAAAGCATCAGAAGAATTGCGGTGAACCCTGTGTTGCGGTTTGCAAAAAGATGCACGGACACTTTAAAAAGGACTATGAACCCTATCAGACCATGGGGCCTTTATGTGGTGTGTTTGACCAGCGTGCAGCCGAACTGCTGAACGGAAAGGCCGATGCATATGGCTTTGATGCAATTTCAATAGGCGGTGTACTTGCCTGGCTGATGGAATGCCTGGCAGATGGTTTGATAAAACCTGAAGAACTGGGAGTGGACTCTATTCCGAAATTTTCTCCCGAAGGTTTTGATGTGGTTAAGGACTCTATGCACAATGCAAGAATTGGGTCGGTATTGCTTGACGAGATGATCAAACCCGGCGGCCTTATAAATCTAAAGCTGGGAGCCAGGAAACTGGCCCGTCATCTGGCCCGTGAAAAGGGGATAGGGGTTATGGACCGTTTTGTGCATATCGGGTTCGCCCGCCAGGGCTGGATGGTCCCTAACCAATACTGGACACCCGGTGTTTTATCTCCAATGGCCATTATGGGTAAGTACTACATGGTATACGGTAAAGATTTTATTCCCCCGCGTGAACTGGGTCGTCAGAATGCCGAGCGGATGATCATGGAACTTATGATGGATAATCTGGGGTTCTGCCGTTTCCACCGTGCCTGGGCGGAAGAGATTATGCCGGATGTGATGGATAAGCTCTTTGGCCTGAAAGATTCATTCATGCGAAACCTTCGTCTCACTGCTACCCGCATAAACAGCCGCAATGCTTCAATATTCTGGGAATCGGAACGCAATGTTGACTTTTTGTACCGCTTTCTCCTTTCTAAAGCTGAGGGTAAGGAACCCAACAAGGAACTGGATCAATGGGTAAAGGCATTTGAAAAGGACAAGTTTGAAGCAGGGCTGCAGTTCTGGTACGAGATACATAAAGGGATACACGAGAGCCTGCGGGAGTTCCATTAATGTGCTTCTTGTTTTTAGGATTGTTACCGGACAGGTACAGGCAATGGATTAAAAAACTTTGATCTGTAACTTTTCCGTTTGTTGTTGCGTTTAACAGTTAGTTTATTTCAATCCTTTTAAAACTCCGGAAATGAAGATCCATTTATTTATCTTTTTGCTTATTTGTTTATCATCGCATGTCTTTGCCGGGATGCAGGATAATGCAGGACATTATGAACATGAGGTCCGGATTCAAACCAGGAGTGCTGATGTTGTATTGGCGGGTACATTACTGATACCCTCAGAGAACCACAATGGCAGTGTAGTGCTTATGATTACCGGGAGCGGAGATCATACACGCAATCAGGTTATTTCAGGCAAGCCAATGTTCAGGGTGATCGCAAACGGGCTTGCTAATGCAGGAATTGCAAGTTTGCGGCTTGATGACCGCGGCACTGCATCTTCTACCGGGCCAAATACCAGGGAGTCTACAACGGCCGACAGGGTTGAGGATATGGTGGCAGCCATGGAATGGCTTATGGATGGCGATATTGTAGATTTCAACAGTATTGGAGTTCTCGGGCACAGTGAGGGGGCCCTGATCGCAATTAAAATGGCAGCAAATCATAAAAAGCCCGATTTTGCCATACTGCTTGCAGCACCAAGTGTGGCAGGAGGTGAAGTCTGGGTGTCGCAGCAACTAGAAGGGCTCATAGCAGGTGGATATGATGAGGAAACAATAGACAAGGGGGAGAAATACCTTAGGGAGGCTGTCAGGCTTTCAGCTTCAGGCGCCGGTGCAGAAGAAATGACCGAAAACACTGAGAGGATGTTCCAGCTAATAGGTATCGATACCGGAACAGAGGAGGGGAGAGCAAACGTTATGGGCTTTATTGAACATATGAGCATGCCGTGGATGCGCTATTTCCTGGGGGATGATCCTGCAGAAGACCTTCAGGGGCTTACCATGCCAGTTTTTGCTGTTTATGGAAGCCATGACAGGCAGACCACCCCCGTGCTGAACGCCCCATCCCTGCTGGATGGCCTGCTGAAGGCAGGAAACACTGATTTTACCATAAGGCTGATGCCTGATCAGGACCATTTCTTTTTGAGGAAGCCGGGACAGCCCGTGGGGGTCCACGCTTTTCAGGAAATGGTTCTTTCAAGGGAGCTTATTGACGAGATTACAGCCTGGATAGACAACAGGCAGCAGACCAAATAACCCTGGAATTTCCTCATCCTTAACTTTTATTTCATTATCATTGACAGGCATGGTGCTATTTGGAATCTTGTTTGGTGTCATCATGCTGGGATCCGTTGAACCCAAGCCCGGCTCCATTGAGGGAATTGTCTATACTGTTGCAAGCCTTGGGTAACATTTGGTGGTGATTGCAGCAGGAGCGGTTCATGCCCTGCTTGTGTTCGTCACGTTTATCAGCTGGGTACGGGGTAATTCTAACGTTACAGTATGTTGAATAAACTGAAACTGCATTCCCTGGAGAAACTGAAAAATATCTTTTTTAATTGTTTAAGCTTCCTTTAAAAAGCATGCATATATATTTACGATATTTTAAATATGAAAAGAGGTTTTTTTCATACCTGGAGTCAAATATCAATGCGGTTGATAACAACCCGGGCAGGCACTGCCAGTCTCTGGCACAGGCAAGCTACAACACCTGGGAGGACGGACCGTTCGGCACCCCGGGCGAGGATCCCGGCAGGTCCATCTCCATATACCAGAAAGGATTGCTTGCTGGCCTGTGTCTTGACCTTGCCATTCGCCACCATTCACAAAATGAAGGCTCGCTTGACGATGTGATGCGGTATTTGTATTATAAATACTACCTGGAATACGGAAGGGGTTTTACCGGGGCGGAGTTCCAGCAGGCCTGCGAGAAGATAGCGGGGGCCTCCCTGAACCCTGTTTTGAATATGTCTACACCACAAAGGAACTGGACTACAACAAGTACCTGGACTATGCCGGCCTCATACTTGAACCTGGACCTGAACCCAGGCAGGGCAGCAGATAGCAGGCCATGGTCAGCATTGGCAGGACAATTAGAGCATGCACAGGAGGAGGCTTTGCTTAACGGGAGATCTCCCCTGTAATATCGAAATAGTGAAAGTCCGCGTAACCGCCCGCATTGGCTGTTGCATAGTTGAACAGCCCGAAACGGTACCCCATGAAATGGGGCAGGGTGTATCTCATCTGCAGTCCGGGTCCCAGCCTGGTCCATGACTCCCCGTCAAGGCTGTAGTAGAACCGGGCGGTATCTGCAAGTTCCCTGAAATCACACTCCGCTTTCAGGTAGACCATTTCAGCATGCAGTTCAGCCCGTTCTTCATCTATTATGTTATCGCCCTCTGCCACTACCATGGCTATGTACTTTTTACCGTTTTCATATTTGACACCGATCATACCGTTATGGTACTGCAGCAGGGCAAGGCCGGCGTAGTCGCCCTCCGTCATCCCGGAAACATCAACGGTCGTTATTCCTGTGCAAACGGGGCCTATTGTCCTTTGGGTAAGGGTGTTCCTTGCCTGCAGGAAACCGCTGACGGTACGCCCGGTTGTCAGGCGCAGATAGCCCTCATCCCTGTTGATTTGCCAGTATTCATCAACGGGGTTATGGTTCCACTGCCATACCAGTGGGAGGTCAGGTTCGCCCTCCTGCCGGGTGAAATCATCCGGTGCCACGATACCGGGTATCAGTCCCTTGCTGGCTGGAAGGTCCAGTATGTCCGGGACCACTCCATTGTCACCAAGTACCGGCCAGCCATCTTCCCATGCAACGGGAACGATATAAGGGATTCGCCCTACCGCTCCATAGTCTCGGAACAGGTAGGCATACCATTGCCCGTCAGGGGTGTCGATAAGGCCGCCCTGGGCAATACCCCTGTCTTCCAGTGCCAGCATACCTTCGTAAGGGCCGGTAATTTCATCGGCGCGGTGTACGATAACCGTCCGTATACCCCCTCTTGGCCATGTTATATTGAACAGGTAATATCTGCCGTTTACCTTGAATAGCTGCGATCCCTCTGACGGAAGGCTTATATCATCGCCTGCCGGCTCACTTGCGTTCTCGATCAGGGTCCTCTCGGTCCCCTCATTTACCCCAGTAAGGTCCTCTTTGAGCTCTGCAATGTATAACCGGCCTACTCCCCATATCATGTATATCCGGCCGTCATCGTCAAAAAATATGGTATGATCATGGTAAGCCGGGCTGAAGGAGATATTTTGCCATCGCCCGTTCTCAATATCTTCAGTGGTGTAGATATAGGTCTTGTCTGTCGTACCTGAGAATGTGCTTACATAAAAAGTACCGTCGTGGTAGCGAATGCAGGGGGCCCAGGAGCCCATGCCATAGGCGTTCATGCCATTTTCCAGTCTTAGTTCCGGAACATAATCCAGAATGTCATATGCATAACTGACAATTTCCCAGTTGACAAGGTCATGCGATTTCATTACCGGTACCCCGGGGCTCATATGCATAGTGGTGCTGCTCATATAGTAAGTGTCACCAACCCTTATCATTGACATATCCGGTACGTCCGCGAAGATCACCGGGTTTTGTGCACTGTCCTCATCTGCGCATGAGTTTGGTAAAAGCGCCATCACTGTCATTGCGAATAAAAAAAACAGGCTGTTTCTCATGGTATTCCTTTTGATCAGGTTATTTGAGTTTCAATAACTCCTTAATAACCTTCCTTACCATAAACTGCAGGGCCTTGCTCCTGTATGAAAAGTCGTTGAATGTACCGATAATGTATGAATCTGTCTCAGGGTGATAGAACATAAAGGCACCTGTTACGCCAACACAGCCCCAGCAACTGAACTTCTTTGGCATTATAAGCGGAACCGGCATCATCTTCCATATTGAATATCCGTAATTGAACCCTATGGCCGGGAGCCCCATTTTAACATCATCGCTGATCATCCGGTTGAGTGTCTCTGTTTTTATGAGTTTCTGTGTTCTAAGGGCCCTGATGAAGGTCAAAAACTCCTCCAGTGGGGCTACAACGCTTCCTCCGGCATAATCTATCTCATAAACCCATTTAAGGGAATCTACATCGGTATCCTTTATATTCAACTTTGCCGCAGGATATTCCGGCTCCCGTTTTGGCCTTGAGATACCATGCATGTATGCATGTTCCATCCCCAGTGGGTCGAATATATATTCATGCATCACCTGGTGAAACTTCTTACCTGTAATACTCTCCACGATAAGGCCAAGCAGGTAATAGTTGGTGTCTGTATACAGGTGCTTTTTACCCGGTACGGCAGCGGGTTTGAGGTTCTTCTTGCCCCAGATTACAGCCTCTCTCGGGCTTATTCTGAACTCCGGGTCTTTTGCCATTTTTTCCCACATGATGAAAAAGACATCACTCAGCCCTGATGTCTGCATAAGAAGATGCCTTACCGTAATATCCGCTGAATAATCCCTGCCCTTGTATACATGCAGGCCGTCCATCAGCTCAGGGTCAAGGTGCCTGGCTATACTGTCATCAAAATCCAGCCTGCCCTTTTCATATAGAATACTTATCAGGGTGGAAGTAAATAACTTGCCCACACTGGCCATATGGTTTGGCTGTGAAGGATGGGCAGGCATATCCCCTGTACTGCCTTCGGCTATGTTCAGGCTGATGCCCAGTTTGTCTGATTGTACCAGGAGGTAGGCATTCTTTACTTTTTTGTCTTTCCTTGCCCTTTCTCTGAAAGAGTTTTCAATTTTTTCCCGGATCTGTTGTTGTTTCATTTCTGGTCAGATAATTTTAAGCGTACTTAGTTGGTTATTATGCTATCCTCCTCTATCCACCTGTGAACAATCACCTTAAGCGCCTCTAGCCTAATAAAACATACAATAAAGTGAATCAGTATAACAGATAAAAAAACGTAGAGGCTGGTATTGAGCTCCGGCCAGCTGTAGGCTGAAAGGAAGGTCAGGGCAAGTGCATAGATTAAAAAATTGTACTCCAGTGAAAGGAAGCTAAACCCGTAAAGGATACGGGAGGTTATCTTTACATTGCGCTCAAAGAAGCTTACCTTCAGATAACAGAACAATGGAAGGTATATTTTAAGTACTGTTTCTGCAGGTTCGTTTTTGAAGCTGTCAGTTGTATACCGGTATTTAAAGTACTTAAGCCTCTTTATTATGTTTTCCGGGTTCATTGGCATACATACCTACCTTGAAATTTGGAACTTTTCGGTAGTTTTTCCCTGAGTTGTTGTTACCTGCAGCAAGTATATGCCTTCCATAAGATCTTCAACATTCACTTCGTGGCTATTGCTCCCTGCAGAGGAGGTGTAAACGACCCTTCCTGTTATGTCAATTACCCGCACCTCCAGTATATTGGATTCAGACTCTACTCTTAACAGGCTTGTTGCAGGATTGGGGAAAACTGAAAGATCAATATTTTCGGATACAGCATGTATGGATGTAGGGTCATCCAAAAATCCAAAAATGTCTTCCACTGTAATATCCTCTTCAACAATAATCTCCCTGTCATCGCCTGCGGTCCATTCTCCGCCATCCCAGCCTTCGCCTATGGCATCAGAGAAATATTTATAGGCATAAGTGCCCGGGGCAAGGTTGAATGTGGCCTGATATATATATTCATTATCGCTTGCTTCCATTACCTGCTCAGGGTCAGTTCCCGGTTCTTCCCATGCAAACATATCACCGGTGATGTATATGCTATGCTCTTCCGGATCGAAGTTTTCAAACCCTTCAAGATATTCCAGGGCAGTACCTATATCTGTGCGGAAAGTCACTTCAAAGGTCTCTTCAGAGAATATTGCATGGATGGAATGATTACTCTGAACATTTTCAAAAGTATATGAATCAACGGCCCCCACACTTTCATCATCAACCAGTACATCATCTGTCTGATAACCTTCATCTGCTTCAATTGTAAAGACCTGGGTGCTCCCGTAATCCAATGTGATATCTCCTTCAGGTGAGATACTTCCCCCTTGGCCTGCAGATGCAGTGATTGTATATGTGTCGACAGAAAATGTGGCTGTTACGGTAAGGTCTTCAGTTATATTCAAGTCGGTGCGTTTTGCTGTTTCAAGACCATCGCTCCATACCATAAAGTGATAACCCTCATCCGGCACTGCCTCTACTTCAGACCCATCTTCTCCATGCTTTACAATCTGTTCGGTTTCGCCCTCAATGCGTCCGTTATCGTCTGCAAGGTATCTGAGGGTATACTCTTCCGGTTCATCAGCCGTAGGAGAGAAAAAGAACCTTGATTGATAAGATTCAACATAGTCATCTTCAAAATAATCATATCGCATGATTTCAACAGGGAGTTTCTGAAAGTCAATTTCCGGATCCTGATCCATCTCCCACTCAAATAGAACTGCAAGAGGGCGGAAAGGGAAGGCCACTTCAGAGAAGTATACATTATGATCATATGTGACAACTTCCTTTTGTGTTTCAGCCCACTCGCCACTGTTCCACATGTATTCCCATATGATGGTTTGATTTCCGTCTTCATCGTACTCATACTCCTGCATGTACACAGGCAGCAATTCTAATTCAAAATAGTCATACTCTGATTCTACTCTCTCTATAAGCTGGCCCGCATCATTATATGTGTATTCGGTAAGTGAGTATAGCAGGTCATCCATACCTTCATCCATGATGATATACATTCCTGTACTCTTTCTCCTGCCATTTTCATCATAATCAAAACGAATTGCCATTACCTGCACCCATTCGTCTTCCTCATAAACAAGGGTGACTATTTCTTCCGGTTTATTTTCTGCGTTGAATGAGTAATCCTGGATTGCCATCAATATCCAGCCTTCCTCTTCATCAAATTCGTAAAGTTCAAGGAAATCGATCAGGTTAGAGGAGTCATAACTAACTTCCATTTTGGTTTCTGCTTCATCTCCTTCAAAAAACACCTCTAAAAGCTCAATCTGGCCGGCATCGTTGTAGGATAATTCAATCCTGCCGGCCGGCTCCCAGTAATTCTGGCTGGTTTCCCAGCTGTATTCATTTATTACTGTAGCCTGCCAGGATTCGTTGTACTGGAAATCGTTTTTCCATTCATTTTGCCAGCTTTTTTCTTCGTATTCCCGGTTTCTGTCAATAAGGCTGTCAAGCTTAATTGTATACTCCGACTTGTAAGAAGATGAATAAGTCAGGTATTGCTGTATTTCGGGCGAATACACCATGCCCGCAACTTCGGCAGCATTCTCACCAATAAGGAGCTTTAACTCCTCTTTATTGTTTGTTACAGTATTATGGATATGTGATATGGATTGCCCTGTGATATACAGCGGCAAGATCAGCAGTATAATCAGAAGGTTTAAGTTTCTCATAATATCGGTTTTTTTCAGGTTGATTAATGTATGAATAATCACTACTCAACAATTGCGGAACTTCCCTAACAGTCCGCAAAGCTTTCCTGCGGATTTTTCCTCAGTGTTATTCCAAATATATTGAATAGCTGTATAAATTCCAAATTATGCTGTATGTTCAAGATCTTAACCGAGTAATCTTAACTTTGTGGCAAATTGCAAGGTGTGAATTGCAATCTTTTAATATCATTTAATTTAAATTCCAGAATTATGAAGCTTACTGAAATGGCTAATTTTTTTAAAGCAGCATCGCTTGCAATAGTTGCTTTTTTGATTGTATATGCTCAGGGTCCGCTTGAAGTTGCTGCGATGCAGAGCGGCCAGACAGAAAAAGAACTTTACATACCTGAAGAGATTTTTAGAATACCTGATGACAATGATTACTACGACAATGAAAGTGATTACAGCTTTGACAGGATGGTGGAGTCGGTTAATGTTGCGGTATTCTGGCATAAGGAATATGGCAGCGATCCTCTGAAAAACAGAAATGAGGCAAAACGCTTTGATGTAAAGAAAGTGCTATATGAATGCGAGAGATATTATCATTATTATGTAAATGAATTAAAAATGGTCAAGAAGGGTGAATCCCTTTCTGACAAATACAAGCTGCTGGTTTATGTGTTTGGTGGCGATGAGGGCACTGCCTTTGGTGGTGGCGCTGAAGATAAGGTGGGAGTTATCTGGACCAATGCCAGCAGGATAACAAGCCCACCATACGGTGTAATGGCCCATGAAATGGCCCATGCATTTCAGTTCCTCTCCAGGATGGATGAAGGCCAGGGAACAGGCGGCCCTATAAATGAAATGCACGCACAGTATATGTTGTGGCATGTGTACCCCCAGTGGATGACTTTCGAGAATTACCACCTTGTTCAATACCTTGAAAAGACCCACTACGCATTTCTTCATCCCACCAATATGTATCATTCACCCTATGTGCTTGAGTACTGGTCGCATAAGCACGGCAAGGATTTTTTTGGCAAGCTGAGCCGTGAAACCAGAGAGGGGGAGGATCCGGTTGCTACTTACAAGCGAATTACTTCAACCGGCCAGGAAGAGTTCAATGACCAGATGTTTGATGCAGCACGCAGGTTCATCACCTGGGATATGGATAGAATTGATGAGTTTGCAAGACCCTATGCCAACCAACACCACACAGCACTGAATTATGCAGGTGACGGGTGGTACAGGGTAGATCCTTCAAATTGTCCGCAGAATTACGGCTATAACGGGATCAGGCTTGAGGTACCTGAACCGGGAACCAGGGTAAGGCTGGAGTTTAAAGGAATTGCCGGGGCAGAAGGCTTTAATGCCGTTAAAGTGGATAAAGCTGGTTGGCGATATGGCTTTCTGGCATACCTTGAAAATGGTGAAAGGGTTTATGGCGATATGAATAATGATCAGCGTGGTACTGCTGTTTTTGAAGTACCTGCAGATACTGAGTATTTGTGGCTGGTAGTAAGCGGAGCCCCTTCAGAGCACTGGCCTGTAGCCACGGGCAGGAGAGGCCAAAATGAGGAAGAAACCCCTGAAGAGGAGTGGCCCTACCAGATCAGGTTATCCGGAACAGGCCCGGATGAGTCTGCCATACTGTAGTTATGAATACTGCACTGGAAGATATTCTGATGAGCTTCAATAAGGAGGGGATGATATCCTATATGAACTCCCATCCAGATGAGTACGAAGAGGCTGTCGGGCTTGCTGTTAAAGACAAACAGCCATTTTCATGGCGCGCAGCATGGCTTCTTTGGAGCTGCATGGAAGAAAATGATCCGCGCATTAAGGGGCACCTAAAGACAATAATTGACTGTATTGAAGGTAAGAGTGACGGGCACAAGCGGGAGCTTATCAAAATACTCCTAATGATGGAGCTGAGCGAGGAGCAGGAAGGGCTGGTGTTTGACATCTGCATGAATGCATGGGAGAAGGTAAACTCAGCACCCTCGGTCCGCCACACTGCTTTCAAAATGATTCTAAGGATCGCTAAGAAATACCCTGAGCTGCAAAATGATATTGTGTTTATCACCCAGGATCATTACCTTGATTCACTTTCCCCCGGAATAAGAAGTTCCGTTATCAGGATGCTGAATGAAGAGTGACTGTTCTCAGAAGGATAAAAAAATCACCTGCAGATTACCCGCAGGTGGTTTTGTGTATAAAGGGATTGCACGTATTATCTGATGTAAATGACCCTTATCACCTTGCTAAAGGCTCCTGTATCACCCTCTATCTCAACCCTTACAAAGTACACGCCCCGCTTGAAGCTGTATTCATCCGGGTTGTAGGTCAGGTGGTGGTTACCTGCCTCATGAGGCTTGTTGACGATCTCTGCCACACGTGCTCCCATGGAGTTAACAATGGAGATGCGAACATCTGCCGGCCTGTCGAGTGAATATCTCAGGTTCAGTTCATCCCTGAACGGGTTGGGATAAGCAACCACTGAAACATCCAGTATATCCACAATGCCTGCATCTACAGAAGAGTTGTCCAGTCCCTTGATTTCAAGGTAAACGTCAGGTATTACTTCTGCATCTGCATCACCGAATTCTGTAAGGCTGCCAAGGTGGAATATTTCATCCTCCGGTCCTACAGTGTCGACAGTGCGGAGAATAAGTGTTACTATGGTCTCCCCACCTTTAATCCTCCAGGGTTCGGTATCTGCCCAGGCCGCGTGTATCCTGCCATCACCTATGGTATGGAGTATTTCCCTGCCTTCTGCTATGATATCAAGCACCTCAACCTTCTGGTTGTCGTAAATGATATCAAGGTCCATTGCTCCAAACTCCATGTTGTGGGTTATGGTAAGAGGATGTTCAACTACCTCTCCGGCTTTCACCTCAACCGCCTCTTCGCTCTGAATACTGGTAAGCTGCTTGCTCATGCTCTTCTGCATCTGTATGAAATAGGTGCCGCGAACATCACCCTGGGCCCTTGCCAGTATATTCAGGTCGGTGCCGTCCGGTATTATGCTTGTGCGTCCGGCATCCGGCCTGTCGTCAATATGGTCGAAAGGTACAGTAACGTTGACACCTAACTCCTTATCGGGATCCTCAGCGTAGAACGCCCAGTCTCCAGCCCAGTATTCAGCAAAATTATTACTTGAATAGATATGGCGGTTCAGTATGAAGAAGGCATCAATAACACCTATACTTCTCTCTGCAGCCTTATTTACATCTCCTGGTATGCCGGGGCTGGTAAGACCGCTTAGGTCCCTGCCCTGTGAAACGAACCCGGTATGTTTTACCAGTTCGTCGTTCTCAACGCCCCAGTAGGATGCAATGGTCCTTGGATCTTGCTGGAGAGCCCTTATCTGCACTGCAAGTGCATCGATAGCTGAGAGGCCGCCGTGCGGCATCGGGTTAACCACCTCCACACCGGTGGTTACAGCCAGGATATCAGGATCGGTAAACTCGTAAGAGCCGTTCGCGCCTGTCTGTGCCTGGTCAATCACATCACCGGCGCTGTTGAGCAGCCTTACTATCATTCCCGGCAAATCATGATTTGCTCCATTGGGCATGTAGTACCTTACCACACCTCTCATCCTTTCAGGAGGCGTGATGGTGAAAGTGGCGCTTACACTACCTGTTCCGCACTCATCGGTGACATTGTATACCACGGTCAGCGAGAATACTCCTTGTGAAGGTATCTCTGGCTCACCCTCAAACTCGCCCTCAGGATCTACTCCTCCGGTAAAGCCAAAGCCTTCAAGCCATTCGTTGAATACCTCCTCGCGGTCAATTCCGGCAGGCCCTGTAAAGTCGGATATCGGGTATGATGCGTCTCCCGGGCTATGTACTACCAGTTCATCGTATACAGTGATGGTAAGGTAGTAGGTCCCTTCAGGTTCTTCAACTCCACAGTACTCATCTGCAACTGAGGTAACTACAATTTCATAAACTCCTGCATCGAGTCCTTCCCATCCGTTGGCCGGGAAGAGCGGCTGGCCTTCAGCATTGATCTCAACATTCTCTGCGCTAAGTTCCGGATCCGGTTCATTGCTGCCGTCAACAAAGACTTCGTAGCTGATATACAGCGGGAGCGTGCCGGTTCCGTCAAGGAAGCCATCAAATGTTATCTCAAACTCCTCTCCGAAACAGTAGGCCTCTTCATGGCCGCTTCCAAACACCTCCCCGTCAAGGGCAAATAGCGGCATTGGTCTTGGCCTCACTATCACTGTGCGGGTTACTTCTTCGGCATCGTTGCCTGCAGTGTCACTTACATTGTATGTTACAGTGTATGTGCCTGCTACGGAGGTGTCGACGGAATTGTCAACCACGATGGCGTCTGTAATATCACCGTCGCAGTTATCCCAGGCCTCAGCTCCGGCATCTACATATTCGGCTCCAATGCAAAGCTCAACGGTTTCTTCTCCCAGAAGTGTTATCACCGGTTTTTCAACATCATTGACAGTGACAGTGAAGCTGCAACTTACCGTTCCGTATTCGTTGCTTGCTGTTACAACCACCGTTGTTGTTCCTACAGGGAAGAAGTGCGGGGAGGATATCTCCTCGTTATCTGCCATATAGGTAATATCAGGTTCTGGTGTGC
>SLKR01000103.1 GCA_007134525.1 Bacteroidales bacterium
GCCGACGAAGTTGCCGGAGCTCCTCACCCCAATGGTGGCGGATGGGTTGCAGCCACAGCTTCTGTCGCCTCGGGTGCATATGTTGGTCCAAATGCCCAGGTGCTCGGTAATGCTGTGGTAGGAGATAATGCGAGGATACTTGATTATGCACTTGTAAGCAACAATTCTGTAATAGAGGGTGATGCCACGGTAAAAGGACATGCCAGAGTAACCGGAAGTTCCAGGGTGTCCGGGAATGCAGTCGTTGAAAAGACAGCATATATATGGAATACATCCGTTAGTGAAAATGGAGTGGTAACGGGCAGCTCTATTTTGTTTAATATGGAAATCTCCGGCCAGGCAGTAACACGTGACCTTGCATATCTCCAGAACGGGAGCCTGTCGGGAAGTGCTGTAGTTGGCGGAGATTCCGATGCAGGAGGTATAAACCAAACGGCAGGAAGATTTACAGATGTTGTAATGCTGTACGAAACTGACGGCGATATCCTGCATGTACGCAACCAGGATCTGAACCCGACATGGGAAGAGTATGTCTATCCTCTCGGACAGAGGCCGACCGATCCTTTCGGACTTGAGATCGATGAAATGACAAATACGTCTGTATCCTTTTTCTGGGAGGCCTCTGAAGGTCCTGATCCGGAAGGGATCAGTTATTATGTGTTCAGAAGGATAGGAAATTCTCTGCAACTTCTTGATATAGCAGAAACGAATTATTATACCGCTGATGATCTTTCAGCAGGAGCGTCATATACATTTGTAGTACAGGCCACAGACCGAAGGGCCAATCTGTCTGGACGCAGCGACAACCTTGATGTTGACCTGGGTGCTGTAAGTGTAGCGGAAACTGAACTGTCAGGAATAAGCATATATCCGAATCCTTCAAGGGATTATTTCAATATTGAGGTAAATTCTGACAGGGAAATGAATATCACCATACAGGATGTTACCGGCCGAACAGTGTACAGGGGAAGTTTCAGTAACAGAACCTTACTTAACAAGGCTGATATCGGCGGACGTGCAGGCATATATCTTTTGAACATCAGGGGAGAAGGGGTTGATTACACAGAGAGAATAATTGTTCAATAGTTTTTAAGTTATTATATACAAAACAAAATTTACAATGATCAGCAAAAAGATTTTAAAGCATTTTGTGGTTCTGCTGGTTGCCTTTGCAATGTTCTCCTGCGGGCAGGAGAGTGTGGAAGAGGTTCCCGGACCCATTGACCCCCAGATCGTACAGGACCAGGATGATATGACCTGGGATGACTACCGCCCGATACCTGGCAAGAACTGGGCAGACCCTGCTCTTGAACCTGAGCGGGAGTTCAGAATAGCCCTCGTGGCTGTCGACTTTCCGGATCAACCCTTTGTGATGACCAAACCCAAGCATTCTGACCTTTTTGGAAATCCGCAGATAGACCCGGTTGACAGGGATGAAATACCCCAGTTCTTTTCGGACTTTTTCCTAAAACCGAGCGAGGTAAATAACTACCAGACAATCAACGGTTACTGGATGGAGCAGTCAAGGGGCAGGTTCGGCGTTACCGTTCTTGACCCTTTCGGCCCATACCTTATGCCCAGGGAACTTTGGCAGTATGGCCTGAGTGAATGGGGGCAGAATGCTTATACTCCTGACGGAAGCGTTGTTAACTACCGCATGGAGCCGGATGTGGATTCACTGTGGAGAGCCGATGCCGGTGACCTCAGGGATCAGTACGATGCTATCCTCCGTATATATGCCGGTTATGATGAGACAGGGGTCTGGCAGGAATTCGGCGAGATGAAGTTCCAGACAAAGGATGATATTCCGGAAGAATGGGGCAATCCCAATCCCGATATGCCCAGGTGGGCACCGACCAGGTATACCGAGTGGACCTCATGGAAGGCTGCACAGATGCAGTGGGGGCTTTCCTCGATGCGTCAGGGTGAGAACTCCGGCACGATTACCCATGAGATAGCACACCTTGAATTCCGCATTGGTGACAATAATAACAACCCTTATGTTGAACCTTACCGCAGGGTAGGTTCAGGCCCTTGGGACATGATGGACCGTGGATCATTCAACGGGCCGGGAGGCCCACATATGAGGTGGGTCGTACCACCTATTGCCGGAGCTGCTATGCCTGCAGGCCTTATGCTACGTAACCGCCTGGAGATAGACTTCTTGGCGGAGGATGATGTTATTACACTCAGCAGGGACGGCCTGGCAGAGACTGGCAGTGCTGTTGCAAGAGTTACAGCACGTGCTGTCGAGCCTTTGCCTTCGACTTTTGCAGGGCTAATTGTCAGGCTTGACGGAGAGGAGCCCCACGACAGAACCCCTCCGACTGATCCTGCGGTTGACCCGCTCTCGCCTGGTGTACCGACTTATAACTTCTATTCAATGGAGGTCGTCCAGAGAATTGGTTATGATTCATTCTGTCCCGACAACGGAGTATTGCTGGCAATGAACAAAGATGAAGAGGGGCGTTCCGGAGGTCCCAATTCCTTCAACCTCTTTAACTGGGTAATTGACGCAAATCCCGGTGATATGAATATGATTGACTTCAGGCGTCCTGACGGCACTCCGGTAATGCGTACAATAGCTGACTACCGTCAGCTGAACAACGCACTGTTTCATGCAGGCCTGAATTCAGGAAGTAAATTTGAATATGTTGACAAGCCGAACCGTTTGCATTTTTACATAATTGATATTCATCACAATGATGATGAAATTCTGTCATACACCCTTGGTGTACGTTCACTTGACGGGAATGGGGGCAGGCAGCGCGATTTCGAACTTTTCGCTCCGGATGATTCCAGGATAGGAGCAAATGTCGAAAAAGCCGAATTCAGATTAAGGAATGAGGATTCTGCCGCAACATTCGGTTCTGAAATACATCCATCAGGTGATGTAGGCGAATTCCTTGACAGCGATATCTACCGCCTTTCGGTAAATGCACAGGGCGAAGGCTGGGATGCCCATATACTTAATGAACTAGTTGCTGTTGGCACAGGAGGTGAAGTGTCTGTACCCGTTTATATTGAAAAGGGTTCTGATGCAGAGGAAAGAGCCGATATTATCCTTACTGCTGTATCTGAAAATGACCAGTCGGTAAGGAAGGTGGCAGTTATGGAGGTTACCAGGTAAGGCAGCATAATAGATTGGCCGGGACAGGAAGTTCTGTTTACACTGCATTCTGTTGAATGTCAATATTCATTTTTAAATAATGAAAACAGAAAGTTTGCGGAATGAGCTGCTTTTTCTTCTGATCTGTCTTCTTTTCGTATCATGTACAAAGGAGCATAAACCGGAAATAGGACTTTTTTATGATGATAACATAAGCCTGGATTATCATCAGGTAATAGATGCTTATAAAAAGCTTGCAGACTTTTATGATGAGGCCGCCCTGTTTGAAAAGGGCATGACCGACTCAGGGAAGCCTTTACACCTTTTCATGATCTCAGCAGGCGGGGATTTCGACCCGGGATCTGTCAGAAACAAGGGCAAGGGCATTGTACTGATAAACAACGGTATACATGCCGGCGAACCTGTTGGTATAGATGCGAGCCTTCAGTATGCGGTCTATCTGCTTGAAAAAAGAGATGACCTGCACCATTTGCTTGATAATACTGTAATTGCGATAATTCCGGTATATAATATTGGCGGCCTGTTGAACAGGAGCCCTTTCCACAGGATGAACCAAAGCGGGCCTGAACTCAAGGGAGCCAGGAGGAATGCACGCAATCTTGACCTGAACCGTGATTTTGTCAAACAGGACTCCAAAAACTCCAGGTCGTTCGCCGGTATATTCCATTACCTGGACCCCGATGTTTTTGTCGATACACACACTACCAATGGCATGGATCATCAGTCGGTAATGACACTAATACCAACAATGCATCAGCGTTTGTCAGGCCAGATGGGCGATTTTTTCAGGCATAAGATGTTACCCGTACTTTATGAGCGGATGAACAATGAAACAACCTGGGGCATGATACCTTATCTGCAACTGTTAAACAGGCAGGATGTAAGGGATGGAATACTTGCATTCAACGATAACCCGAACTACTCAAGCGGATATGGCTCACTGTTCAATACTTTTTCTTTCATGACAGAAACTCTTGCATATAAACCTTTTTCAGAGAGGGTAAGGTCTACGATAGATTTTTTACGCATTCTGCATGAGTTTTCATCCGGCAATAATGAAAGGATAATAGAATTAAGGCAGGAGGCTAAAAGCACCACAAGGGAGCTTGACTATTTTGTGGCCGGTTGGGAAACAGATACCGGCCTAAGTGAAAAGGTGCTTTTCAGGGGGTATGAAACAGAAGAGTTCTCCGGTGAATTCACAAAAAGGTCAATAAGAAGATATGATCACAATAGGCCCTGGAGTGACAGCATCCCATTCTATGATAAATTCATCCCTGTAACCGAGATAAAAACACCCAGGGCCTATATAGTACCCGGTGCATGGAATGAAATAACTGAAAGGATGAAACTCAACGGGGTGGAGGTTGAGTACCTTGAAAGAGACAGTGTAATTGAATCTGAGATCACATATATAAACGACTACACCATCTCGTCTGCTTCGAATCAGGGAAGGAATCATGTTGTGGTGCTTGAAACCAAAACAAGGCTGGGTAAAAGACAATTCCACAGGGGAGATGCTGTTATATGGCTCAATCAGAACAGCAATAAATATGTTGTTAGTATGCTGGAGGCTGAGTCGCCGGTTTCGTTTCTGTCGTGGGGTATGTTTACCTCTGCGCTGGAAAGTGGTGAATGGTTTTCACTGTATGCATTCGAACCTGAGGCAATGGAGATACTTAGAAATGACAGGGAGTTAAGACAGGAGTTTGAACGGAGAATATCATCTGACGATGAGTTTGCCGGGGATCCCCTGGCTCAGCTTCAGTTTGTCTATGACAGTTTGCCGCATCCTGAAACAGAGACCGGTTCAAACCTGTATCCTGTCGGCAGATTATTATAATTACATTTCA
>SLKR01000076.1 GCA_007134525.1 Bacteroidales bacterium
TACTATATTTGTATTAGAAATGAGGAAAACGTAAAAAAAATATACAGTGAAGTTCTTTCTGACATGTGGGTTTTTAATTCTTGCGGTGTTTCTGTGTGTGTCTTTTCAGGCAAGTGCACAGGCCAGAGGTACGGTAAACTTTACTATTGTCGTAAGCGAAAACCATGATGATGATAATACTCCTGTATCATCTGCTTCAGTTTCAGTAAGACCTGACGGACACAATACTGATGCATCGCCTGAGCTCGTTTTTCCTGATTATTCAGCTTTCGAAACAGACATTTTTAGCCATCAGCCAGAAGGTGCTATTGATCTGATTAAGACTGATCCCGATGAGGAGGAGCAGTATGTTGTAACTATGGAGTTTAACTAATCTTCTTGTGTACGGAATAAGATCTCCACTTCTCAATTACCTCTGCCATATCCGTGGCGAGTTGTGAATCAAAAAGAAGGTATTTGCCCGTTTCAGGATGGATAAATCCCAGAGTCTTTGCATGTAGTGCATGCCTAGGTATAATATTGAAGCAATTTCTGACGAATTGCTTGTATTTGGTGAATGTTGTGCCCCTTAATACCTGGTCGCCACCATAGGTGGAATCATTGAAAAGGGGATGTCCGATATGTTGGAAGTGTGCCCTTATCTGGTGAGTACGTCCGGTTTCAAGGGTGCATTCAACCAGGCTTACATACCCGAAACTCTCCAGAACCCTGTAGTGTGTTATGGCATGTTTTCCATGATTACCCTCCGGAAATACGTCCATAACCTTGCGGTTTTTCAGGCTGCGACCTATGTTGCCCTGAATAGTTCCCTTTTCTTCCTTTGGTTCTCCCCACACTAGTGCGTGGTAAACCCTGTCTATTTTGCGGTCGTAGAACAGCTTTGCAAGCTTGCTCTGAACAAGCTCGGTTTTGGCTACCACCAGTAGTCCTGAGGTGTCTTTGTCTATGCGGTGTACCAGCCCGGGCCTGAGTTCTTCCCTGTTATGTGCGGGCAGGCTCCCAAAGTGATAAACAAGGGCATTTACCATTGTGCCGGTGTAGTTGCCGTAACCTGGATGCACCACCATTCCTGCCTTTTTGTTTACAATTACCAGTTGGTCATCTTCATAAACAATATCTAAGGGGATGTTTTCGGGTATCAGTTCTATCTCCCGTGGGGGGTGGGCCAGTACAATGCTGATATTATCTTTGGGTTTTACCTTGTAATTGGGTTTGACAGATTCATCGTTTACAAGAATATTGCCTGCTTTTGCGCTGTTCTGTATTTTGCTGCGGCTTATGCCCTCAAATTTACCCAGCAGGTATTTGTCTATGCGCAGCAGTCCCTGACCCTTGTCTACAACAAACCTGTGGTGCTCATAAAGTTCATTTTCCTCTTCAGGTGATGTATTTTCCTGCTCATCAAAATTCACGATATGTTTTTTTTGGATGTTGACTTATCTTGCAATAATAAAGCGGGCACTGTGTCTTTTGCCTGATGATGGCCTGTCAATTATGAGCAGGTATATTCCGTTCTGCAGGGCGGATATATCAAGGTGCTGTTCAAACTGCCCGGAAAAAACAAGCCTCCCCTGAAGGTCAAAAATACTCAGCAGCGAGTTTTCTGGCCTGTCAAAACTTATGTTCAGGCGATTGCCACCGGCAGGATTCGGATAAACCACGAGGCGTCCATCTTCATCATCCCTTTCCGGAACACTGGTATTGTAATCCCTTTTCATCACCGGCCTTATCATTAAGGCACCAGGCTTGATCGAGGGCTCCCATCCGTCACCTGTATCTATAAAAAGCCTGTGGCTCACATCATTGTCAAGATCAAAGCCTATTACAGCCGAATTACCCAGTTCAATCCTGCCCTGCTGGGTTATGCCCACATAGAATGTATCTTCCACCGATACCTCCTCATCAAGATAAAGCCTGGTAAACATCCCCCTTTCATCCTCGCCAATGATGATATTCTCTTCCGAGCTGTATACAAGCTGCTCGGGGTAAAGGCTGCTCCATACATTAAGCCGGAAGCCCTGCTGGTAGTCGATGTTGTTTACAGACTCCATAAAATATATCTGTACGGCCTCAAGAATATCCTGGTGTTTTGCAACAAACTGCATTGCCCGCGAAGGGGAATACCCCTTCATAATATGTACCATTTCAGGTGTGCCGTCATCATATGAGAAATAGTCGTGGAATCTCTGGCTGTAAACAATGGTGTCATTCGATTGATATGCATCGCCCGTGGCCCCTTCGCGGAGTGAATGGACAATGCTGAAGTCCCTGTGTGTTGCGGGAGCTGTCGGAAGTGGGTTTGAAAGCACTATGGGGCTTGCATGGGGCTGGTAATCCTGGTAGCCGGTTTCAGAAAACGGCGATATAACCCAGGATCCGCCTGAGTAGGTTCTTATGGTTGTGTTTCCCTCATCCTTTATAACATATCTGTAAGTGTAATTATAGGGAGTATCATCAAGATTGCTTATACGGATGTCGAAGTTACTTCTGAGCAGTCCTGCCGGATCTGCAACATAGTGCGACCAGGGTATTGATGTGTAATCCCTCAGTATCGACTGTGCAGGCGAAGCAAAAGCTATGTCATAATAGGTGCTGTCGTTAATGCTTCTGCCGGCATCCAGGTAAACATAGTCAATATTCCAGATGTTTGCAGTTGATGAGAAATTCGGTAAACTGCGCACGGGCGGGAGTGATGCGGTATTCATAAAGCGAAAACGAAAGTCTTCCCTGAAATAACGGCTGTCGGTTATTGCAACCATAACCCTTCTGAAGTATGGAAAGGTGTCCTGTGCAAAACTCTTCAGGCTTTCTCCTGAAGTACTCCACATAGTTTGCCATTCATTCTCTTCATCCGGTTCTTCTTCATTATCATCGGGTGGGAGGAAGAACTGCAGGCTCAGCCAATCATGCGTTGATGGAGATCCGCCCCTGCCCTCGGGCTGGTAATAAAAGCTAATTACAAGTGAATCGCCCGGGCTGTAAGCGCTCAGGTCTATAGGGTTTGAGGTCAGGTGGTCAGCAGGCCTTGGCAGGTTGTCGTTGCGCATATGGCTGTATATGTTTCCTCTCTCGTCAAGGATATCAAATGTGGCAACATTATAGGTCTTGGGGTGTACAGCGTAGCCGCTGTTTATAAAAACATAGCTGTCTGCCCATAGGTTCGCATCGGGATAGGGCCCTTTATAGGAGAAATCGTCCCAGAAAGGCAGCTGCATAGGTGCAGTATCAAACTTGACCGAGGCCCTGTTTCTAAGAAGTGCCTCCTCTGTCTTTTCCGGGTTGTAATGCATGGGCAGCAAGGCCTCCTGGGCATAGGGCCTGTATATAGCTGATGCCAGGAATAATATTGCGAAAAGGGCTCTGAGGATCATTTAATAAACTGATTAAAAAGGATCGCTTTCATTATCAAGGGCCGGCCTGTACCACACATTTATGGATTCACCCTTTGGTATTATCATGCCTTCCTGGTATTCCGGCTCCTGCCTGTATACCCTTGCATTACCCCGCACTGCATCAGCCTCAAATACTTCAATGCCGGGTTCAAGTTCTAGTTCAGCAAGGATTTCCTCAACCTCTTCAGGGGTTTTACCTGTAAGGTCGGGCATAGGTACGGAAAGCAGCTGTTCAAGATACTCTTCGAAGTCAAATACCTCTGTCGAACGGAAGTATAGATTAACCCTGCTTCCTGCCTGGACATATCTTTCCGCCTCAAGTGGATCGGGATCCTGCATATATACCTTTATACTAGTGGTGCTGTCATCCATGAATACTACCTCACCAACATTGAGCCCCAGCCTGTTAAGGGCCCTTGTTGCTTCAGTGCGAGACATGCCTATAACAAGCGGTACGGGAGTTACGTTTTCTCCCAGCCCCTCACCAAGAACCAGGTCAATTGCAGTGCCTATTTCAACCGGGGTACCGGGTTCTATAAAACCTTCATTGAATTTTTGCTTCAAAACCGCATCCCGCGCAATATCTGGCTGATACTCCAGCCTTCCGACCCTCAGGCCGTGAGTTTCAAGTATCGTTATAGCCTGTCGCCGTGAAAGGTCTGTTAAATCGGGCATTGGTACCATTTCGGGCAGTATTGCAACTGTGGTCAGGTATATTGTACGGTTACGCTTTACTTCTGTACCGGGTGAGGGATCCTGCAGGGCTATGCTCCCGGGCCTGCGGTCGTCATCATAAATGGAGTCATTTATGAAATACCGGAGGTTCATTGAGGATAAAAGCTCAGCAGCTTCCTGTTCGGTGTAACCTTCAAGGTCAGGTACTTCGATACTCCTTCCGTGCAGAGTGTACAGGTCAAGAAGCTTGAGTGATCCCCAGATAATGAATACTCCCAGTATTGAGGCAATTATAAGCTGGCGCAAAAACAGCCTGCTGAACACAAAATTCCATGCACTCATTTTTCCGGATCAGATATATTGTGGCAAAAGTAATACAAAATAAGGATATGGCCATTCAACAATATAGGTAACGCTGTTTTGGGGCAATTATGTTTTCAGGGACATAAAAATTATGGCCTTTGCTCGGGAGAGGCTGTTATAACCCGGAGAGAAAAATCAAAAAAGCTTACATTTGTTTAAAATCTAAACTGTAAATCATGGAGGGTAAAAAGAGAATAGCCCTTGTTGCCGGGGGTGATTCAGGTGAGTATGTAGTATCAATGGAGAGTGCCCGTATGATAAGGGAGAACATTGACCCCGGCCTATATGAGGTATATCCTGTTGTGATCCGGGGTGGTAAATGGGAGTATACAGACAGGGCAGGGAATAAATACCCGGTTAACAGGAATGATTTTTCGATCCAGACAGAGGAAGAAAAAATCACTTTCGACTGTGCCTTTATAACAATTCACGGAACGCCGGGAGAGGATGGGAAACTGCAGGGTTATTTTGATCTTCTGGGTCTGCCCTATACTACTGCCGGCACTCTTGCATCGGCTCTCACTTTCAATAAGTATTGGTGCAAACTTGTCGCTGGGCAGCTCGGTTATGACATTCCTTCTTCAGTGAGATTAAGAATGCCTGTATCATTTACCAAAAGTGAGATTATAAACAAACTCGGTCTGCCGCTGTTTGTTAAACCAAATGAGGGAGGATCAAGCCTTGGAATGTCGCTGGTAAGGGATGCGGAATCACTTTTGCCTGCGATAGGCAATGCTTTTGAATACTGCAATGAAGTTTTGGTAGAGGAGTATATAGAGGGCAACGAACTAACCTGCGGGGCATTCATGCACAAAGGAAGTGTAAAGGCCCTTCCGGTAACCGAGATCATCAGTAAAACAAGCGCGCAGTATTTTGACTTTGAGGCAAAATATACCCCGGGTGCTGCAGATGAAATAACTCCAGCACGTATACCTGAAGATTTATCCCAAAGGGTTAGGGATTGTTCCGCGAGGCTTTACGGGGATCTTGGCCTGGCCGGGCTGGTGAGATTTGATTATATATACAGGGATGATGTACTTTACTTCCTGGAGGTTAATATAACCCCCGGTATGACACCTACCAGTATCGTACCCCAGCAGGCAGAATATGAGGGAATAAGTATAAGGGAGTTGTTTTCAATGGTGTTGTCAGAGGCAATAGGGCGGTAATTATTGTGTCTTAAGGAATTCTGCAAGTTTTTTAAGCGCGGCCCTCCTGTGGCTTATCTGGTTCTTTACTTCCGGATCCATCTCAGCAAAAGTCTCGCTGTAACCTTCAGGAACAAATACCGGATCATACCCGAAGCCGCTGCTTCCTCTCTGATTGGCCGTTATTTTGCCTGATACCATCCCTTCAAAAATATATTCCCTGCCATCCAATATAAGGGCGATAATTGTCCGGAACCATGCCCGGCGATCTTCCCTGTCCTCCAGCTCTCCCAGGAGCTTTCTTACATTTGCCAGGCTGTCCTGGTCTGTGCCGGCATACCTTGCCGACCTAACACCCGGGAGCCCGCCCAGCGCTTCTACTTCGAGTCCGGTATCATCAGCAAAACAATCACATTTGTAATTCCTGTATACAAACCGGGCCTTGGCCAGTGCGTTATCTTTCAGGGTGTCGAAGGGTTCAGGTATATCCCCTTCAAACCCGAGGCTGCCCAGACCGGATACCGGAAACCCGGGCCCCAGTATGGCACTCACCTCATTTAGCTTGTTTTTATTATTGCTTGCAAAAACTAATCTTTTGGACCTGCTCATTTAAGCTCAACGAGTGGATGATTTTTGGGAACGATGTCTCCCTCCTTAATGTTAATCCTTTTGATTACGCCATCGGCGGGAGCAAGTATAAGGTTTTTCATCTTCATTGCTTCAAGTATACAGAGCTCTGTTCCTTCGCTTACGGTTTGCCCCTGGCGAACAAAGACCTTTTGAATGTTTCCCGGCATGAAGGAGGTTACTATATTGGGATTGACCGGCTTGTATGGCTTGCGAAGCCGGTGCATTTTGTTTGACATGGTCTTGTACTGCGCATCATCTACTACCAGCGATATTATTTCGCCCTCTTTTCCCTTTCTTTTTTTCATTTTCTTCAAATTGTTTGTTGGGACTGTCCTGAACTATTAAAATGGCGGGACACCATGTTTTTTATCCGGTCCCTTTTCATCCTTTCCGGCCGATATTTCAAGTGCATGCAGCAGGAACTTCCTGGTATCGGAAGGCTCTATAACAGCATCTATGTAACCGTGGGCTGCTGCAACATAGGGGTTGGCAAACTTCTTCTTGTACTCCTCCACTTTCTTCTGTCGTGTCTCCTCAGGGTTCGGAGAGTTCATGATTTCGTGGCGGAAAATTATGTTTGCTGCCCCTTCGGGGCCCATGACGGCTATCTCTGCTGTTGGCCATGCAAATACAAAGTCAGCCTTCAGGTGCCTTGAACACATGGCTATGTAGCCACCACCATATGCTTTCCTGAGAATTACAGTGAGTTTTGGAACGGTGGCCTCACTGTATGAGTAGAGTATTTTGGCTCCGTGCCTTATAACTCCTGCGTGCTCCTGGTCAATGCCTGGAAGATAACCCGGAAGGTCAACAAGGGTAACCAAAGGTATATTGAAGGCATCACAATACCTGATAAAGCGGGCGGCTTTGTCAGAAGAGTCAACATCAAGTACTCCTGCAAGGAAAAGCGGCTGGTTGGCGACAAAACCTACCGTCTGGCCGTTCATCCTGCCAAAACCCACTACCATGTTGGCTGCATACAGCTCCTGGACCTCGAAGAAATCACTGTCATCGCTTATAGCCCTGATAACATCCCTAACATCGTATGGTTCACGCGGATCGGTCGGTATTATATTCTCTATTTTGAACTGCTTGCTCTTGGGGGCCTTTTTGGGGAACTGGGTGGCTTTATACTTGTTGCTCCATGGTATGTATGACACAAGCTTTTTTATCTTCTGGAAGCATTCGGCCTCACTGTCTGAGAAGAAATGCGCGTTTCCGGTGATCTCACTGTGAACCCTTGCCCCACCAAGCTCTTCCATGCTTATCTCCTCTCCGAGCACCGACCTGATCACTTCCGGACCCGTAATGAACATTTTCGAGATCTTGTCAACTACAAATACAAAATCGGTGAGTGCAGGAGAATAGACTGCTCCGCCGGCACATGGGCCAAGTATTACGGATATTTGCGGAATTACGCCCGATGCCTGGGTGTTGCGGTAGAATATCTCCCCGTATCCGGCCAGGGAATTCACCCCCTCCTGTATCCTTGCGCCCCCAGAGTCGTTTATACCTATGATCGGTATTTTAAGTTTCATTGCATGATCCATTATCTTGCCGATTTTTCTGGCATGCATTAAACCAAGTGACCCGCCGGCAACAGTAAAATCCTGAGCATAAATGCATATCGGATATCCGTTTATGGTTCCTGTACCGGTGATTACACCGTCACCGGGAAGGTGTTTCTTGTCCATATCAAAATCCTTTGCGGCGTGTTCCACAAAAAGGTCATACTCATGAAAGGAATTTGGGTCAAGCAGGGATATGATCCGTTCACGGGCTGTCATTTTGCCCATAGCCACTTGTTTTTCAATGGCCTTGGCACCACCTCCCTGCAGGGCGTTCTGCATCCTCTGCTTCAGATCAAGAGTTTTTTGTTTGATTGACATATTTTCAGGTTTTTGTTTTTATTATGGCCGGCAAATAGCTCCAGAACCATTGTTTTACGCCGATAATACGGATTTTTCGAGGTAAAACAGAGCATCAAAGTAAAGAAAAAAAAACGAAACCGGTATTTATTTGCACATTAATTTGAAAGGCGTTGCAGGCAAAACCTAGTTGACAATAATAAGCCTGAAAACCTCGTAGGTCTCTACACTGTTGACCCTCAACAGGTAAGTACCCGGCTTCAGCCCGTTTGTTCTTATTAGCTTGCTCTCGCCTGCTGTGATATTTTCAATAACCCGTCTCAAAACCGTTTGACCATAGGTGTTGACGAGCTTTAACTCAGCAAAGTCAAGTGTATTTCCGAAGTTAATCCATATATGGTCTTTTGCCGGGTTTGGAAAAACCCTCAGGAGGCTGTTTGATATAGGTTCTTCTAAGGAGGTCTCTTCAACAGGCAGAAAAAACGCCGTGATATGCTGGTTAGAAGAGGGCATGCTGAACCACATCTCTTCCTCATTTCCTATCATTGTGTTGCCGGCAACCCATCTGCTGAAAATGTAGGCAATATTTGGGGATGCCTTAAGCCTTATTATCTCCCCTTCGATATATTTTCCCTGACCTTTAACGATACCTGCAAATTCGGGTTCGACACTTATTCTAAGCTCATGGCTTATGCCGGCAGAACCGAAAATGCCAAGGTTGTCAATAGAAAATATTTCTCCAATGTTGCCTTTATGCCTGAATGCAATAAGGTTTCTGTCAGTTCCGCCAGCCCCCTCCAGCCTGAGGTTTACCGGCTGCCAGCCTGCCGGTATCATTGGGTGGGACCGGATGTCCCATATTTTTTCTAAAGCATTGCCCTGCCGGCTGATCCATACCTCCAGGTTGTCTGTATCACCTTCAGTTTCTGCCCCTGTATTAAACATGAATCTCAGCGCAGGATCCCGGAGCCCGGTGAAGTCAATCTCCGGCATTATCAGCCACTGATCCGTTTCTTCCCCCTTCATACTCCGGCTTGTCCAGATAAGGTCACCACTGTAAGGCAATACATACCCCTGTGCTGAAACAGCCGTGTCAGATAAAATCCAACCATTTCCGCTGATGTTGTATGTGAGCCAGCAACTTTCATCAAAGCTATAGTCAAAAACCTCCTGGTAAGGCCATTGAGAAATTCTTTCGGCGCAGGATCCGGGATTTATAAGATATACCTTGTTTGAGGGCTCTGATACACGGCCTTGGTAACCGGCCCTTACATGGTATCTGACAATCGAGTTGTTGTAAACGGGGTCCGCATACTCAAGTGGCTGACCTTCAGATGAAGTATGGATAAGGGTGTCATTACGGAAAAGCATGTAGCTGTCAGGCTCCGTATTTTCTGGTGGAATAATTTTTTCAACCATCGTATTCATTCCGGTCAAGGTCTTGTGATCCCTCCTTTCCCCTATGATTTTATAGTGTGTCTCCACAGTTGTCTTGTCTGTTTTATTCATGACATAAATCGCAGAGTGGTAGGCGTACGAGCCTTCCCTGCTGTCATCGTGGGGCGTCCAGTTGCCGGCACTGCCAAAGAATGAATTTCCCCAGCCGAGATTTACCCTTTGCATCAGGGAGGAGGGATGCCCGCTATGATCCAGTGGCTTAACTGAAACATAGAAAGGACGATGAAACTCCAGGAGTGAATCGAGTTCGTATATATATTCACTGAGATGCCTGGCTTTCAGTATCCCCGATTCATACAGTTCTGTAATGCCGTCACTGTCATATATCCTGAACCTGAACCTGTCATCAGGCCATTTGTTTTCTGCTTCTCCGCCTTCAACAAAACTATGGGCAAGCTTATTTATCTGTACGGGGTAATTAAGACCAAGCGCAGCCGGATCAAACATGGTGGCACGCTCTGGGCCGGCCCAGCTGAAGTGGGAATAATCTTCGAAATACCTGTACCACCCCTGGTTATTCGGGGCCTTTCCTGGTTTGTACCATTTTATGATCGTGGTGTCAGCATTGTAAATATAGGCCGTTAGGAAGCCTGGCGGGGGCAGCATTTCACTGTAAGGATCAAATCCGGCAAGACTCTCTGTTCCGGTTTCAAGGGGATCAAGAAAGGCTTTAAGCCCTGAAGTGGGCTCTTTATCATTGAGATCCCAGTGGTAAGACATTTTGCCAAAGTAATCCCTTCCGGTGAGGTTGCTGCATGAGGCTGCACCTCCTGAGAGGGTGCCGATTATCTTTTTGTCGCTGCTGAACAAGGGAGCACCCGACGACCCTGCTTCTGTAACTCCATGACCGTTATCAGTTTCGCTCCAGGTTAAACCCCATGCTGAATTGGTCGCCATCGGGACACCACTGAATATAGGCGTTGTTGTCAGCAGATCAGTTGTATATGTGGATATTTTTTTCACATCACCGCTGGGATGGTGAATGCTTACTCCCGGGCTGGAAATTTCGCCGCTTATATCCCAGCCATTCCAGAAAGGTTTCCAGTGAGGCGGGGGAGGAGTATCAAGAACAAGCAGCCTGAAATCTGAGCCTCCTGCTATCGGCCCTTCAGCAACAAGCTCTGCCCCATAGAGCATATTGTAAACGGGGCTACCTTCATTACTGCAGTATGGCCTCTCGAAGTTAAAGAAGAACTGCCAGTAGTTCAGATCATCATTGTCTGCATTCCTGCCGCAGTGATATGCCGACAACAGAAAAGGGGTGGCATCCCGGGCCGTATTGTTGACAAGTGAACCTGTACACCAGAAATAATTGCTTCCTACCCTCATAAGCATCCTGACTACTCCACGTTTTTCCCTCTGCCACATTTTGCCCTCTTCACAATTGATATTTACATTGCAATCGCCTGAATCGCTTATCCCTTTTTCGGTATCGCCACTACCGCTGATGTGTATTATGCTCTCAACCCGGATACCGGAATCCAAAAATCCATTGGACAGGCTCTGGTACTCAATGATAATTGTTTCACCCGGTAACGGTGGAGTCGTAAAGGCTGGCAAGCCGGTGGTACTGGACTGATCATAAGGCCCGAGTATCATTGTCCTTTCAGTGTCGTAGATAAAAATCCTGCCTCCAGGTCCCGGCCTGAAATCCGAAAAGTTGATACCGACCGCCTTTGCTCCGGGTGAGTTTATCATAAAGAGACAAATATTCAGGCTGTCTGTCTGGGTGCAGTGAATATCTTCCGCGGAGATACTTACTGGTACTGCAAAACCTGCAAGCGGGGGCTCACCCGGGGGTTCTCCGTCAGCATAGGCATCCAGCATGCTGTACATGAGGCTGTCGAGGGGCGCTTTTATAAGCTTCCCTTCCTGTAAACTTTCGAATTGTATCCGGGAACTTGCATCCTGGCCTGCAAACAGAATAATCAATACCAGGGCAAGCCTGAAACCGGCAAATATAATGTCGTTTCCGGTGTTCATCTGCTATTTGGTGTGAAGATTATTGTTTGACAATTATTCAAGGGTGGAAATATACTCCAGAATGCTTGCAAGGTCATCCGGATCCCCAAAGTCAATATCATTATTTCTTGCAAATCTTCGTATTTCCCTCCTGTGGCCGGGGAAAGCACGCTGAAGGGCCCTCCGGTTGCTTGCATCCTGAACCCCCTCCTCACCAAGAACGTAAAACTTCTCCTCCCTCTTTAGCGTTATCCTTAATTCCTGGCCTCCCGGGTTCTCAAGGTAGGCCGTATGGATCAAGCCATGTGCAGCAGCTGGTGTGGTCATTGCCCTCAGCACCTCTATGGAAGCCGTTTCGTCTGTAGTTCCGTATGCCCCTCTTGTAAGAGTCTCTGTTGATATATCCAGTTTGTACTTAACCAGGAGTTCCGGCTTGCCGGGCACCGCCCGGAAAAAACCCTCATCTCCGAATGCCAGGAAAAGGTAGTCACCTATGTGGACTGAATCGACATCCCGGGTGCTTATCCAGATGGTACGCCCGCTTCTGTCTGTAAAGTAAAAGTGGTCAAAAAGAAGGTTGTAGTTGATGGTCAGGGCTTCTTTTGCCCCATCCTTGAAAATGAAGGCCTCGATTGCCTCCGGAAAAAGGTTCTGAATCTCTTCTGATGCAGCTTCCCCAAGCTGAACCTGGCTTGCTGAGGTACGTATTGTTTCCTGTCTTGTCTGAGCTGTTGTACCAACAGACTGGAGGACTAACCATAAAAACAATATAATCAGCGGCATATGTCCGATCACTGCTTTGCTTCCCATATATCTAATCTGTGTTTTCAATAACTATGTTTGAAAATGTAAGTCGCCCGTTTTCATCGACTCCCTGAAATATAACCCTTAAGTTCCTAACGTTATTATCGGTCGGGAAAGTAAAATCGAGTTCTTCGTTGCCTGCCGACCTGATATCAGGCTCCCAGTAAAGGGTGCGGCTGATGCCAAGTTCGTCGTATATGCCGGTATGTATTTTTGCTTCAAATGTTTCAGCGGGCATGTGGAACCCCTGCAGGAAATATTCATACTCCCCGATATGCCTGTGATCATCTCCCCTTCTAGTATATATTATCAGGGCACCGTTTGCACCGCGGCTTCCGAGTATGGCCGTTGATGGCCCGCTGTATACAGCCAGCCTGTCAACATCATGGGGGCTTACCGACAGGAAAATATTCCTGTTGACGAAGTTTTCATCAATCATGAACACCGGTTCATTGCTGAGCTGAAAGCTGCTCTGCCCCCTTAGTACGATTTCGCCATCAATGAACCTCAGACCCCTCACTCTTGATCTGAGAATATCTCCTATGGAGCTGTGCTGATCGCGAATATCGTCAAAGTATAATACCTGATCAGCAGTACCGTACATGGAAACAGACTCCCTGGAGGGTTCCACCATAGGCCGGCTTGAGAACATTGTTTCGGGTTTTGAAATCCTTTCCCAGTCACTCCCCCTGGCGGTAACACTGAATGGCTTTGTATTGTAGTTGTTTTTGTATTCAATATCCTCTGTGTCCCGGAAATTTATATCCGCCCTGAGCCTCCGGTGGTGAACCGGTCTGTCAATGCGCAATGTTGCGGTAAAGAGGCCGTCATACTCCAGGTTCGAGAAAGAGAAATCTCCCTGCTTATTGGTAGTAGTTGTATATATGTCAATATAATCCTGGCTGACAGCCAGTTCGACATTGATCTCCCCGGTTTCCCTGTCGGATGATTGCGGGCTTACCTGCCCCCTCAGGGTAATTCCCTTGGGAAATCCGTATTTTATCTCTGGATATTCCCCGCTAACCAGATCCTCCCAGTCAAAACGCTTCCAGCCGTTGGTCATCATAACCAGGTCAGCTGCTTCCCTTGCTACCGGTGAGTCTTCAGAAAGGTAGAACCAGGGGTCTTTTGCAGTATAACCGAGCTCACTGAAAAGCAAAAACTGGCTTGCTATGTTCGGGCTGTGGTCGGGTTCAGATGATTCTGTGTCGAGCACTGCAAGGGAGTAGCTCCCCCCGCTGAGTTCCCCGGGAAGATGCAGCATAAGCCTCAGCTTATCTCCGTTATCGCCGTCGACAACAACTCCGTCAAAGTTTACTTCGGATACTCCCCCCCTGTTTATAAATGCAAGTCTTTCTGATATGGGCTGGCCATCCGGAGTGAAAAGCATTATTTGGCTGACACCTTCGGGTAACTCCTCAAGCGGAAGGCTTATTGAGTAACCATCTTCTCCTACCAGGATGTTTTCCAACATAATGGCCCTGCCCCTTGACTGGAGAAGAATTATAAGCTCATTGCCCGAGGATGCCCCGGGGGTCTGATCTCCGGCGGCTACCCTGATATTAAGATTTGTCCCATCCTGAGAGGCGCCAAGTAGATAACCGGCCTGTTTTTGGGCAGGCAGTCTGTAACTGTCAGAACTGCCATCTTCGAACTCTACAACAGCCGTGTACCTTTCACCTGCGGCAGGCGTGAACTCGAAAGAACCCATACCGTTATGAAGGGTTGAGAACTCCAGTATCTCATTTCCGGAGCCGTCCAGCAACATCCCTGAGGCCTCCACTCCTCCTCCCAGGCTGTTTGCAGCCTTGAACGCCACTCTGTTTTCAAGCCCTGTAATAAGATTGCCCCCTTCGGGGAAAAATGCAAACTGCATATCTTCATATGACCTTTCCAGCTTCCTGTTGAAAAACCGGCGCCGCCAGCTGTCAAGCCTTTTAATGAAGTTTTCTTCAATATGGTTGGTAACATGAATATCTTTACTGAAAAAAAGGTTCTCGTCGAAATTATGCATCCAGTCAGTGTAGGCGCTGATTCGGTAGCTGCCCTCCGGCAGGGAGTCGGGAAGAAAAATATCTCCATGGGAGTAGCCGTTGTCAAGCCTCATAAGCAGTATTGATGCAAGCTCACCCCGGTTGTTGAACAGCTCAACGTAAAGGTTTGTACTTAAGGTATCAGGCCTGTGTGTGGTTGCGTTTACAACATAAACTTTCAGCCAGATGGTCTCACCTGCAATATATTCGTCCTTGTCGGTGTGAATAAACACCTTCTGGCCGGGGTATGAATACTCCATTACCTGGAGCCCTTCCAGCAACATGTTTGCTGTACTGCCCTGTTGCTGTTGTGCAATGCCATTCTGCCCGGCGAGCATTAGTGCAAAAGAAAGCAGCAATATGGGTTGTGATATGATTTTTGTTATATGCATGTCAGGGTTTTGTTTTTCTGGTTTGTCAGTGTTGACTTAAGCTGCTTTTTTACTATAAAAAAGATTTATATGTTTGTACCCGGAAGAGGGGTATTTAATAACGCATATTTTTGTATATATCAAATATAGGGCCACTGTTAATTTTAAGATTATTATCTTCGCCCGATCTTATAATATACAGTATCAAAAATAATAATAAGTGGTGATTTGACCAAATTACCGGTTTTTTACTGAAGCCTGTCAGGAATTAATAAAATATTCATGCGTTATATAAATGCAATAGTATTTCTACTGCTTTTTACCGGCCTTAATATCAACAATTTCAACGGCCATGCATATGCCCGGCAGGGTGTAAGAACCATTCAGGAGATAACCAGTGAGCTCGAACAGAGGCACGGTGTAAGGATCTTTTATCAACCCAGGTGGTTTGAAGGGGTATCGTTTACACCTGAAACCGCAGATCTTGCGTTGCCTTCGGCGATCAATGCAATTATCAGCGGGCAGTCCCTGCAAGCTGTTTATATTGAGGATATTATCGTTCTGATTCCTGCAGAGGGGCATCCCGGTTCTGCTTTGGACAGGGATGACGACCTGATTACCGTGGGTGATATAAATCAGTACGGACGCTTTTCCAGGGCTGTTCTCAGGGGAACTGTCAGGGACGGTGCAACAGGTGAGATATTAATTGGCGCTGTGGTTTATGAGCCCGGGAGCGAGAAGGGTGCTACCACCGACGTACATGGACAGTTTGAGATTGAACTGCCTGTTGGTGAACACAGTTTGAGGCTTTCCTATATCGGTTACGAAGACAGGTATCAGGATATACGCCTTGTAAGTGGCGGTAGTGCTGAATTCGAACTTTTCAGTGAGACCATCCATCTGGAAGCTTTTACGGTAGAAGCGAGAAGGGCTGAAGATAATGTTTTACGTGCCCAGATGAGTGTTGTCAGCCTCGATTCGAAAACTCTCCGGGAACTGCCGGCGAGTTTCGGAGAGCAGGATATAGTAAGGAGTATGACACTGCTCCCCGGTGTGCAGTCAGTAGGAGAATTTGGCACCGGGTTCAACGTCAGGGGCGGAAGTGCTGACCAGAACCTGATCCTTGTGGAACATGTTCCCCTTTTCAATGCCTCGCATCTTTTCGGTCTGATTTCTGTTATAAACCCTGATATGGTTTCAGGCGTTACCCTGATGAAGGCAGGAATACCGGCAAGATACGGAGAGAGGGCTTCTTCGGTTATGGATGTAAGGCTGGATGGAGGTCTTGATAAGACCGAGACCAGGGTGCAGGGCGGAATAGGGCTGATAAACAGCAGACTTTTTTTTGATACCCCGGTTGTACAGGACAGGGCAACCTTCTCCTTCGGTGCAAGGTCATCATATTCCGACTGGTTGCTCAAGCAGATGCCTGATGAGGATCTGATGAACTCCACTGCACGCTTCCATGATTTTACTGCGATGACCAGCATATCAATCAATCCGGATAATTACCTCAGACTTTTCGGATATTACAGCTATGACAGGTTTGGCTTTATGGAGGAGCAAACGACCGATTACACAAATACCCTCTCTTCCATAAGATGGAACAGGATAATTAATCAGAGCCTTTCTGGCAACTTCATGCTGGGTTGGAGCAGGTATGAATTTGCAGTTTCTGAAGAGCCTGCGCTAAACAGGATGCTTCATTCAAAGATGGAGTCATATATTGACTACCGTAACTTCAAGGCAAACTTCTCCTGGCAGCCAGGCAGGGATCATTCGGTCGAGTTTGGTGTAAATGCTGTGAATTACGAACTGCATCCGGGCGAACTTGCTCCTCTGGGTGAACGGTCAACGGTATCGCATCAGATACTGGACACAGAAAGAGCTCTTGAGCTGTCGGTTTTCCTGAGTGATGAGATGTCACTTGGGGAACTGTTCCAGGCTGAGGCCGGGCTCAGGTACACACATTATTTGCAACTGGGGCCTGCAAGTGTTAATGTTTATGAGGAAGGCATGCCCAGAAACGAACAATACCTTGTCGGGAGTGAGGAGTACGACAAGGGTGATATAGTTTCGGATTACGGGGGGCTTGAACCACGCTTCGGGCTGAGGTACAAACTGGGTGAGTTCAGCTCGGCAAAGGTTAGCTTTAACCGGATACACCAGTACATAAACCTTATTTCAAATACTTCGGTAATGTCTCCGTCAGACCTGTGGAAGCTGAGCGACAGCCACATTAAGCCACTCAGGAGTGACCAGTATGCCATCGGATACTTCAGGAACTTCAGCAATAATACAGTCGAAACATCCATCGAAGCCTATTACAGGGATTTTCACAATGCCATAGAATACAAAAGTGGCGCAGAGATAGTAATGAACGATATGCTGGAAGCGGATGTGATAAATGCAGAAGGCCACGGCTACGGCCTTGAACTTTACCTTAGAAAGAATACCGGGCGCCTGACAGGGTGGACGAGCTATACATATTCCAGTTCGGTGAGGCGTTCGCTTGAGGATTTGCGCGAGAATCAGATAAACAGGAATGAATACTTCCCGTCAAATTATGACAGGCCGCACAACCTGGTTGTTAACCTTAGCTACAACATCTCAAGGAGGTGGCGCTTCGGCGCATTTTTCTCTTACAGCTCCGGCAGGCCGGTTACCCTGCCCGAACAGCAGTACAGGTACGGGCGGGATTTCCTGATATATTACTCTGACAGGAATA
>SLKR01000144.1 GCA_007134525.1 Bacteroidales bacterium
CATAATGCGGAATACATCTTCTGCTCCGGCAAATTGCTCTTTTATTATTTCAGCCCATCCGCCACTGGTAATGGCCACATGCTGATGATCAAGGCCTGCAGGTTCCTGTATCCCCACAAGCCGGTACATCCTGTCTGCTTCCCTGAGGTGGGCATCATAAGTCAGTTCGTCCTGAATGTACAGGGCGATAAGGAAAAATGCCGCCAGTCCGGCCGAGAGACCGGCCACGTTGATGGCTGAAAAAACAATATTTCTGGATAAAAACCTCAGTGCTGTTCTGAAGAAGCTGAAAAATCCGGCATATAAGTTTATATGCCTGGAATAGGATTTGATCTTTGGGGGTATCATCCTGTTTTTTTTGGCTGCAATAATAGAGGGGCAATGCCCGTGCCATCAAATGCAAGCCCCTGATATAAGAGTTTTTGTATAAACAGCCAATATGTATGCCCTGCCGTAATGCGTACATTAACGGACATCAATGTTCATATCTGAACAAGTGCAGGTACCGGCAGGTTCCCGTATATCAGTTAAAAGAGGGGTTTGACCATGAAAGAGGTATAACAAGGTTTACGGACCCTGAACTCCTGCTTAGCCGCCGCTCGTACTGGCCCTCAACCCTTAGCCCCATCTTCCTGAAATGGTCAACAGAGTCCGGGTTGCTGAAAGGGGCGTTGAGCTCTACCCTGAAAACATCACTGTGTTTTTTCTGAATCTCACCGTATAGCCAGTTGACCAGCTTTGTTTCACTTTCACGTTTATCGCGGTCCATCCTTGAATAGAAGATAAACTCTCTTAGTTTAATGTCGTTGTCTTTTTTCCCGGATACAGAGTAGTCGTGTATTTCACCGATCAGCTCCATCTCTTCCATGCTGTTTTCTACTACAAGCATTTTCTCTTTTCTGATCACCTTGTCAACAAACTCCTCCATAAAACCGGCAGGAACCTGCAAAGGGTTTGACAGCATCTTTTCCCGGGCAATGCTTTCTCTTATCAGTGAATGTATCTTTTCCTTGTCAGTATCTTTTGCAAGGCGAATTTTATAGCTTTTATCCATGTTTTTTAAGGTTATGCCAGTCGGCCGAAAACTGAAACAAGCGTTTAAAAACTTGTATGTCAGCACATTAAAGGCAGTGCAAATATGCATAAACTATTTCTAATTTCAAAATTTAGTTCCTGGTGACCAGGTAATTTTCAGTGGATTACATAAAGGATTGCCGGTTAAACATAATAAACCCGAAGTTTATAAGAAAAACCCAGTTTTCCTGTTCGTTATGGAAATATGACATGCTTATACTGAGGGGCCCCGGGGGGGTGTGGTAAACCAGTGCCAGATTGCTCATCACCCTCGGGCCAAAATCAAAATCAAGCGTTTCTGCCCTTTGGAGACCTCCTGAAACTATCTGCCTGATTGGCTGGAATAAATGGACCTCTCCCTGGATGCTTGCAGCACCTGACAGGTTATATATGGTTTTTATCCCTGCAGCTGCGTAGTTATTTGCCCTGAACTCAGGCAAGAATAATGTATTTGTAAGCGGGAAGGGGTTATATTGCCTTGCCATTGCCATAGTGGATGTATAGTTGCTGAACAGGGGCCGCTGGCTCAAAAAAAGCTCTGTAGAAAACCCGGGGTTGAATTTGCTGCCGGGCATAAAAAAATTCTTGTACTGGAAAAGTGATTCAACCCACGCATGTGTTCTTGCTAACTCGTTTCTATGAGTGGCTGATGAACCCGGGGTATATGTTTCCGTACCCCTTACAATCCTGAAGGAGGTATGCAAAAAGCTTCCTTTTGTAGGATATTGCTTCCGGTTAAGTGTGTTTCTTTCGAAACTGGTATGCATATACAGGGGCCTGAATCGTGAGATGTCCATTGTGTCAGACTCCGAGAATCTTCTGCTGTTAAAGAATTCATCCCTGGCTGAAACAAAGGTGCCTCCAAACTCCACCTTCATGTCATTATCAATCGGATATCCAAGGAAAATGGTGGTGTTGAGCTCTCCCTGCTCCAAAAATGGCGGGTTCTGATCCTCAATAAAGAAGACACTGCTCCTTGCATATTCCCATGTACTGTACTGGATCGAGGATATCAAAAAGAATGGGGTTTGGCCCGGGAAGTCCAGCCTGGCTCTGACATTTAAGCTGTTGTAAAAATTGCCCAGGTACATATTGCTCCCCAGTGTGAGGGGAGTGCTTCCCCACCTGGAATATTCCAACTTGGCAAATATGTGGTTTATTGGCCTGGAAGAGATATTACCCCCGATAGACCTTAGCAATTCACTCCTCTTTTCCATTTCAAGGCTGAAAATGAAGAAGCCTGTTGAACTATCGTAACGAAGGTATGGGTAGATGTATTCAAAACGGTTATAGAGCAACATACCCAGGTAGTTTCTTTTGAAATCGTCAAAAGTAAGCGGGAGTGATTCGCTGTCAAGTGCACTCAGTACATACTCCTCATGTTTTTTACTCAGGCCGCTTATCTCTATCTTCCCGATTATTTTGTCAGGGATGCCCTGCCTGAACCTTTCCCTGCGGTTATCCCTTTTTTCAGGGTCAGCCCTGGTATCAACGTATTTGAATATATTCTGTATCTCCTCGATGGCAGCTTTATAGCCAATATCAATAAGCTCCTTGTTCCGGCTCATGTCGTTTATTGATATATCCGGCACTCCGGGCCGTATTACAATACCAGTCTCTTCAGGGATTTCATATGCAGAGGGGTGTTGCAAAAGGTTCTCCAGCTGTGATATTATGTCATCACGTCTGGGAGGCGGCGGGTTTTCAGATACCACACTGCCGATTACAACATCAGGCTGAAATTCCTGAATTACTACATCTGCAGGAAAATTATTGAACATTCCCCCGTCCATCATTAACCTTCCGTCTATTTCTATGGGCTGAAAGTAGAAGGGAAATGTCATTGATGCCCTTACAGCATCCGGCAGGCTCCCATCCCTCATTGTTACTGCGCTACGGCTTTCAACTTCAGTTGCTATACACCTGAATGGTATAAAGAGATTGTCGAAGTGATAATTGGCTGCAGCACTTGCAGGACCCAGGTGTTCCATGAATAAAAAATCCATTAGAAATGGTGAAACAATATTGCTGGGAATGTTCTGGCGCAGGACGTTCTGGGCCTCTAACCTGTCGTCCCATTCAAAATAGAGGTTGATCCACGAAGGATCCGGGTGGGATTCAAGGTGGTACTGCCTGAACATATCGTCAATCCGCCCTACTGAAGCATCTGAAAATTCCTTTGAAAGAACTATCTCTTCTATCTCAGACGGAGTATAGCCAACGGCATACATACTTCCGACTATTGCACCGATTGAAGTTCCCGCGATGTAATCGACCGGGATGTTGTTCTCCTCAAGCGCCTTTAGAACCCCGATGTGTGCCATCCCCCTGGCACCGCCGCCGCTCAGCACAACGGCCACCCTGGTACGTTCGTTATCAGTATTAACGTTTGATGCCCCGGCCGTTAAAAAAGCAAGAAGCATCAGGGCGATCAGAAAGAACCTTACCTTCCATTTTGCCGGATATATTTTGTACCACATTGTCAGAATGAATATTTCAGTGAACCGAAGAATGTAGTTCCGGCCTGTTCAAAAATACTTCCGTCACCACCCAGGAAGACCTGGCTGATAAGCTCAAGGTCAATATCCGTATGAACGGAATAATTAATCCTTGGCATAAGAAATGCAGCATCAATATCGGGCAACCCCATAAGAGCTATTCCTCCGCTGAAAACAGGTGAAAATGCATGATCTGCGCTTATTGTAACTGCGTATTCAGAGAACATAATGTTGTCGGGCCTCAGTGGTTCGGTTATCAAAACTGCCTGCTCAGTGATCCTGCCGTGGCCGCCATTATAAAGAAATTCAACGATGCCGAAGGTTCCGGTGCTGAACATATAGTCGAGTCCTGCTGCAGCTACAATGTTATCCCTTCTGCCTCCACTGTTATCCGAAAGGTCATAAAACCATGTTGCCTCTCCCTTGAACCCGGCGCCTCCTAAATGCCCGGCCCATCCGCCGCCCAGAGCCAGTCTGTTCCTGAAAACGCCGGCTATTGCCTGAAGGTCATAGGCCTTCCAGTTGTGGAGCAACTTTGTGGCTGCAACCATTTCCTTACTGCTTCTGCCGGGTCTTACAGCTACTTCCACACTTGACATGCCATCGAAAAAATGCTGGATCCTTATAGCATCCGCACCCGGTCTTTCTGCGTAGTCAAAATCAAAGAATGAGTAGGTGTTGAAAAGGTCGTTTGGGTTTGAGACAATGTTGATACCCCAGTTGACCCTCTGCCTGCCTGCCCGGATCCTCCAGTTGTCGGTGCGCCAGCTGACAAAAAACCTGTCGATCTCGCTGTGCCCTATCCACCCACCCCCAGATGCCCATAACCAGGAGATATCCACAAGGTAGTCGTCCTGGTTGAAAAAATCGCCAATATCCGGTAATTCACCATATGCCTTACTGTATATGAGCCTGTTGCGTCCCTCAATCATCATCTCCATGTTTGAAAAGATCCTCCACCTGAAATTAAGACGGTTGTGCAGCAAATTGTGAAAGGAAGCGTCAGAAAAACCTTCCTGCACCTGTAATCCGGGCATTGCCCTGAAGTATCCTCTGAGCCGGAATGGTGAGTCACCCCCGGCTGGCTGTGCGTAAAGGTTATTTATTCCGGTAAGCAAAATTATTAATATCCAGACCTTTTTCATATTCAGTTTTTTAATCGTTCCTTACTGCTTCTGCAGGCTGCAGCCTTACTGCTTTCCTGGCCGGATATACAGCAGCCAGTATTGCAAATATCACTATCATTATCCCTACCTTGAAATAAAATCCAGTATGCAGCTCAGGATATATCAGTGGTGAAAATCCGAAATCCCTGAGTGCTTCACCTCCTATTGCTGTAAGGTCAATTCCCCTTACCTGAAGGCTTTTGATG
>SLKR01000116.1 GCA_007134525.1 Bacteroidales bacterium
AAACAAAAAAGCCCCTGAAAATCAGAGGCTTAATTTGTTTGTTGGCGGTCCGGACGGGACTCGAACCCGCGACCCCATGCGTGACAGGCATGTATTCTAACCAACTGAACTACCGGACCAAAATTTTTCTGAACTTTCGCCTTCAGGCTTTACCTTTAAGGCGCTGCAAAGATAAAACAGAAATTGAATTCTGCAAAGTTTATTAATTGTTTTTAAAAATAATTTTATCAACTGAAAAAAAGGGCTGCCCGTAAAACCAGCGGACAACCCCAAACCAATTAAAACCAATCTACTATTAATCAAACCAAAATCAACAATAAAAATTTGAATGCCTACTCAGCATCCTCATATTCCTTAAGAATGTCCTTAACTCCGTCAGTAGTAACACGACCATAGGTCTTATCTCCCACCATCACAACCGGAGCAAGACCACAGGCGCCTACACACCTAAGGCAGGTAATCGAGAATTTGCCGTCAGGGGTGGTTTCACCAACGGGAACCTTTAGCATACGCTTGAATTCATCTAGTACTTTCTCCGCTCCCCTTACATAGCATGCAGTACCTGTACATATTGAGATAGGGTACCTGCCGCGTGGCAGCATTGTAAAATATGAATAAAACGTAACCACCCCATATACTTTGGCCACAGAGACGTTAAGCTCCTGGGCAACCACCTCCTGAACCTCTGCAGGAAGGTAACCAAAGATATCCTGGGCCTTGTGCAGCACATTTATAAGTTCGCCCGGCTCGTTATTGAACGACCTGGCAACTTCCTTGAGTTGCTGCACATCTTTTTCCTTTAGTTTTAACTTTATGGATGTCATTATCTTTTTGTTTTTTTGATTACACTTTCAGCTGATTATCAGGTCAAACTAGTCGAGTAGCACATCTTTCTGCTTCCTGTCGAAATAGTGCGTATGAAGCAGATGATGGGCCTTTTCGCTCATCGGCTTACCAAGGAAGTCATCATAGAGCTTAACTATATACGGGTTCTCATGTGACTTGCGGATAGGCTTACCTGAATCTTCCTGATAAATTGCCTTCTGGCGGGCCTTTATGATATCCGGGTTACCATGGTGCAGCGGCTGACCGCCTCCACCTATACATCCTCCCGGACAGGCCATGATCTCAATTGCATGGTATTCGCTCTTGCCTGCCTTTATATCATCAAGAAGCTTGCGGGCATTGCCAAGCCCGTGTGCAATACCTATCTTGATCTCAGTACCGTCAAAATCAACGCTTGCCGAACGTATACCTTCTATACCGCGAAGCTGCTCAAAATCAATCTTCTCAAGATCCTTTCCGGTATGTAGTTCATATGCAGTTCGTACAGCAGCCTCAATGACACCACCGGTAGTACCGAATATTACACCGGCACCGGTGGATTCACCAAGGGGCTTGTCAAAATCCTCATCCGGCAAACTGCCAAAGTCCATATTGCTTCTCTTTATAAGCATTGCCAGCTCACGTGTGGAAATCGAATAATCAACATCAGGATTGCCATCAACGCTGAACTCTTCCCTTGTACATTCATATTTCTTGGCAACACATGGCATCACCGATACAACGACCATCTCATCGCGCTTTGTCTTAACTATATCGGCAAAATAGGTCTTGGCTATCGAACCGAACATCTGCTGGGGTGAGCGTGCCGTTGAGGGTATATCCCTCATATCCGGGAAGTGGTACTCAAAGAAGTTGACCCAGCCCGGGCAGCATGAAGTCAGCATAGGCAACTTCACGTCCTTGTCACCCTTAAGGAAGCGTCCAAGCCTGTCAAGCAGCTCGGTACCCTCCTCCATAATAGTAAGGTCGGCAGCAAAATCAGTGTCAAAAACATAGTCAAAGCCAAGGCGGCGCAATGCTGCCACCATTTTGCCGGTTACCAGTGTTCCTGGTTCAAGCCCGAATGCCTCACCAAGTGCAGCCCTTACAGCCGGTGCTGTCTGGACGACAACCTTCTTGTCCGGGTCCGCCAGGTCACGGATCAGCTGGGTGGTATGGTCAACCTCCGTCAGGGCACCTGTTGGGCAAACAGCAACGCACTGACCGCAATATGTGCATTCACTGTGATCCAGGTCGCGCTCAAATGCAGGAGCAACTACGGATTCAAAACCCCTGTTGACCCCTGAGAGTACTCCCACAGTCTGAAAGTCGTTACACATTGTTTCACAGCGGCGGCACATTATGCATTTGTCCATCTCACGTATAATTGCCGGAGAAAAGTCAGGTTTGTATGTAGATTTCTCCCCCTGGTAGGGAATGTTGCGCACACCCATTTTTATGGCCATGTCCTGAAGGTCGCAGGTTCCGCTCTTGGCACATATCAGGCAGTCAAAAGGATGGTCTGAAAGAATAAGCTCCAGAACAGTTTTGCGTGCATTAAGCACCCTAATGCTGTGGGTATGCACCACCATATCTTCATTACACTCTGTGGCACATGCAGGGGCAAGGTTGCGCCTGCCCTCTACCTCAACTACACACACCCTGCAACCGCCTGGTTTATGCTCAATTTTCAAATCGCCGAGGTTCATGTAGCAAAGTGTGGGTATCTCAATGCCCAGCTTTTTGGCTGCATGATAAATGGTTGTCCCCTTCTCAACCTCGACAGTCCTGTTATCTATTTTTAATTTGATCAGTTCCATTTTCGTCCTTACGATTTTAAATGATTTTTACTGCGTTAAACTTACATTTCTCCAAACATGCCCCGCATTTTATACACAGCGACTGGTCGATAGTGTGGAGTTGCTTGCGTTCGCCGGCAATACAGTTTACCGGGCAGTTACGTGCGCATGCCGTGCATCCCACGCAGTTTTCAGGAATGATCTCATAACGTATCAGTTCCTTGCATGTTCCCGCCGGACATCGCTGTTCTTCAACATGTGCAATATATTCTTCCATGAAGTTGTCCATGGTTGAAAGCACCGGGTTCGGAGAAGTCTGCCCCAAACCGCAAAGTGAAGTATCGCGTATTACCATGCTTAAGTTACGCAGATTATCAAGGTCCTCCTTGTCTGCCTGGCCCCTGGTGATCTTGTCAAGGAGTTCGTAGAGGCGCTTGTTGCCGATTCGGCAGGGAGAACATTTACCGCACGACTCCTCGACTGTAAAGTCCAGGTAGAATTTTGCGACTGAAACCATGCAGTCATCCTCGTCCATGACGATCATCCCACCTGACCCCATCATTGAGCCGGCAGCAAGAAGGTTATCAAAATCTATAGGTGTATCAAGGTGTTTTTCTGTGAGGCACCCCCCTGAAGGTCCTCCTGTCTGAACGGAGCGGAACTTCTTGCCATCCTTGATACCGCCGCCGATCTCGAAAATCACCTCTCTGAGTGTAATTCCCATCGGCACTTCAATAAGCCCAACATTATTTATTTTTCCTGCGAGGGCAAAAACCTTTGTTCCTTTGGATTTTTCTGTACCTATACTTGTGAACCATTTTGCACCCTTGTTGTAAATTACCGGGATGTTGGCAAAGGTCTCAACATTGTTAACATTTGTGGGTTTGCCAAGGTAACCGCTTTGTGCAGGGAAGGGTGGTTTGAAGGTAGGCTCACCCCTTTCTCCCTCCATGGAGTGAATAAGTGCTGTTTCCTCACCGCAAACAAAGGCACCGGCACCATAGCGTATCTCAACGTCAAAAGTAAAACCGCTTCCGAGTATGTCCTTGCCAAGCAGGCCGTATTCACGTGCCTGATCAATGGCGATCTTAAGCCTCTTGATTGCAAGCGGGTACTCTGCACGGATATATATAAGTCCTTTAGTGGCGCCGATACAGTATCCGTTTATTACCATGGCCTCAAGTACCGAATGCGGGTCTCCTTCCAGAATTGAACGGTCCATGAATGCTCCCGGGTCGCCCTCATCAGCATTACACACAACATACTTCTGTTCACCACTTACCTTGCTTGCTATCTGCCATTTTACTCCGGTAGGGAAGCCACCGCCACCACGCCCCCTGAGACCGGAATCTATCATCTCCTGAATGGCATCTTCCGGGCTCATCTCCAGAAGCACCTTGCCCATTGCCTCATAGCCGTCAGCAGCCAGATATTCATCTATGTTTTCAGGATCTATCAACCCGCAGTTCCTGAGGGCAATGCGGATCTGCTTCTTGTAGAATCCCATTCCCTTTGAATCCGATATTCTCTTTTTGTCTACCGGGTCCAGGTACAACAGGCGCTCTACCTGGCGACCCTTTAGCGCATGTTCTGCCACTATCTCCCCGGCATCCTCCGGCTCAACAGAAACATAGAATGTATTATCGGGTATTACCTTTACAATGGGGCCCTTTTCGCAGAATCCAAAGCAACCGGTTGTTATTACCTGAACATCATTCTCCAGACCCTGTTCCTTTACTTCTTTCTTCAGGTTCTCGTATAGCATCTCGCTGGCAGAAGCCCGGCAACCAGTTCCACCGCAAACCAGCATATGCATCTTGAATTTTGCCATATCCTTATTCCTCCTTGTTGTTTTCTATGGTTTGATAATTTACCGGGATGATCCCGTCAACCAGCTCCTGGTTCCTGATGTACTTTTCAATGATCTCATCGGCCTTTTTGGTGTCAACATAGCCGAATACCACGGGTTCATTCCCGGGGAGGTTTACCTCAATTGTAGGTTCCGCATAGCAATACCCCATGCAGCCAGTCTGGCGGACAATAGCATCGATATTTCTCTTGTCAAGCTCCTCCATCATATATTCCATTACTTCTTTCGCACCTGATGCAATGCCGCAGGTAGCCATAGCGACTTTCACGATGACACGCCCCTCGGGCTTGTCACTCTTTTCTCTCAGGGCGATCTTCGATTGAAACTCCTCTTTCATCTTTTTCAGATCTGCCAGCGATTTAATTTTTGTCATGTTAATTCCTCCAATGAATTAGTATGTTTGTTAGGTTACCAATCAAATTT
>SLKR01000110.1 GCA_007134525.1 Bacteroidales bacterium
AATACTCACTTAAGGTTGAAAATGTTTTCAGCAGGATGGGCTACGGGCTGAAGTCACTGCACAGAAGCACAGATCCTGCTGCAGATGTTATGGGGGCTGAAGCGATTGTTATCGGCGGAGGTAATACATTTCATCTGGTTTATATGATGCATAAAACAGGTATCATGAAAACCATACGTAAAAAGGTACTCGGCGGCACCCCTTTTATCGGCTGGAGCGCGGGGAGCAATGTAGCCTGCCCCTCACTTAAAACAACCAACGACATGCCAATTATACAACCTGAGAGTTTTGAGACCCTTGGGCTTGTCAGCTTCCAGATTAACCCGCATTATACCGACTCGGCTATCCCCAACCACAATGGCGAAAGCAGGGAAGACAGGATCAGGGAGTTTCTGGAAGTCAATCCGGAAACAATAGTGATAGGCCTTAAAGAAGGCAGTATGCTAAGGATAGAGGGAGATTCAGTAAAGTATATCGGTTCAAAGACCGTCAAAGTATTCAAAAAGGATCAGCCTACCCTGGAGTTCGACAAAAACGCTGCTTTTGATTTCCTGACTTAAAATAAATATACAGATGCGCAAGAGACTTTTCCCCCTATTTGCAGCTGCTGGGATCATACTCGCGGCATGCGGGAGCCACAAGCCGATAACCACAGGTCATATAAACACAATGGAGCAGGGTGTGCCGGGCAATGTGTCCTATTATTTGCTTCCGCGAACAGTAATAGTTATAGATGTTGAGGTAAGCAAGAAAAAATATATTCCCGGCCCCTATGCAGAATTCGCCAACAGATACCTGGGGCTCGAAGATGTTATAAGGGAGTCTTCGGAAGAGTATGCAATTTCTTCGATATCCATAAACAGCTTTGCAGAACCTGACCCTGCCCACACCTACTTTGTAAACTTCCCTGAAGACAAGGAACAGGGGCTTTTCCTTTCGCTCAGCGAAGCCGGACTGATACACAGCTTTAATGTTGATTCCGGTGCAGAAAAACTTCACACCCCTCAGGTTGAGAGTAAACATTATGTCAACTATGGAGATGATGCAACCTTTAATTATTATGTTGACGGCATCCTTGTTCAGAGAATCGACACAATTATTGAAACTGTTCCTATAGACACAATACTGGTGCAGAGGCAATCACTCAGGCGCAGCTGGGTTGAGAAGAGCCCGGGACAGAGGGCTGAAGAAGTCGCAGATCATATACTGGATATCAGGGAAAAGAAGCTTGATCTTATAAGCGGGTTCCAGGAAATAAACTATTCCAGGGAGACCATTGAGTTCATGTACTCTGAGATGGACAGGATCGAGAATGATTATCTTGACCTTTTTACCGGTATAAGCTCGCAAAGAAGGATAAACTACAGGTTCGTACACAGGCCGGAAAAGGAAGACATAGCCAGGAGGCACAGACTTTTCCGCTTTTCCGCTTCAGAAGGCGTCTATCCTGCCGATGCCGGAACAGGCTTCCCGGTTACGATAACCTATGACCGAAGTAAAACGACCGACGGACTGCAAACGCAAATCGCAAGGAATACTGATACAAGACGCAGAGGCAGCGCAGGTTTCCATTACCTTATTCCGGAATACTCAGACCTGGTATTGCATGTTGGAGAGGAAAAAAGGGCGGAGGCACGGGTGTTGGTAAGTCAGTTCGGAATAGTGACCAACCTGCCACCGGGAGACCTCCAGATCGAGTTCCATCCGGCCACCGGATCAATAAGGTCAGTTGGCGATTTTAAAAAAGGAGAGGAATAGTATGAGGTATTTTATTATTACAGGCGCAAGCAAAGGGCTTGGAGAGGGAATAGCACTTGCCCTGCTTGATGAAGATCACCATTTGTTCTGCATATCCAGGAGCGAAAACAAAGATCTGAAAAAGCTGGCCGTGGCCAGAAACTGCAAACTCGACTTTCATCTTTTTGACCTCGCAGTCAGCATGGATATTGACAGCCTTGCAGAACTTATATTCACTGATATTGACAAAAGCAAGGCAGAAGGGGTTTACCTTATAAATAATGCCGGTCTTATAGACCCCGTAAAAAGGGTTGAAGACTGCAGCGCGGAGGCAGTTGACATGCATATGAGGGTAAACCTGATCGCACCGATGCTGCTAAGCTCTGCCTTTATTAAACATACAGCTGGTATCAGGGCTGAAAAGCGTATCCTTAACATATCTTCAGGGGCGGCAAGCAACCCTTATTACGGCTGGAGCTGCTATTGTACAGGCAAGGCCGGGATAGAGATGTTCGGGCGTTGCATAACTGTCGAACAGGAGGACGAGGACTATCCGGTACAAACAATGTCGGTGGCGCCGGGGGTTATAGATACCGGTATGCAGGAAACGATCCGCAGCACAAATGAGCGTGATTTCATTAACAGGGAAAAGTTCGTAGACCTGAAAGAAAGTGGCCAGCTAGTTCCACCGGGCATGGCAGGCAAAAAGCTTGCTGGCCTTCTTCTTTCGCCGAAGTTCCGCGACGGACAGGCAATTGATATCAGGGACAGTTACTGAAATGGAAAAAATTGACCTCCACGACTTTGAATTCCAGCTGAACGTCAGGAAACTCCGTTTTGAGGATTTTGACGAACTGCTGTCTATGCAGAAAATCTGTTTCCCGGGTATGGATACCTGGAGCCGGGATAACATAGAGAACCAACTGAAGAAATTTCCGGAAGGCCAGATAGTAATTGAGATTGACGGCAGGCTTGTCGCATCTTCAGGCAGCCTTATAATTGACTCTGAGGATTTTGACATGAATATGTCATGGGATGAAATTTGTGATTATGGCAATATAGGCACACACAACCCCACAGGCGACACGCTTTACGGTATGGAGATAATGGTGCATCCCGAGTTCAGGGGTATGAAACTTGCCACCCGGCTTTATGAAGCCAGGAAGGATCTGTGTCGCAGGTTTAACCTCAGGAGAATAGTAATAGGGGGACGCCTGCCGGGCTATAAGAACCACAGGAGCAAGCTAAGTATCACCGAATATGTCGACAGGGTTACCTCCAGGGCAATTTTTGACCCCGTTCTCACCCCCCAGCTATCCAACGGCTTTTCACTGAAAAAGATTATAAGGCAGTATATGGACGATGACAGCGAATCGTCAGGATACGCCACCTATCTGGAATGGACAAACTTCGATTTCAACGAGGAGAAGGAGAAGCAGTTCCTGGCCGCTGCACCGGTGAGGATTTGCGTAGTTCAATACCAGATGCGACCGATAAAGAGTTTTGATGAGTTTGCAATACAGTGTGAATACTTCGTTGACGTTGCCTCAGGCTACAAGAGTGATTTCGTTCAGTTTCCCGAGATATTCACCCTTCAGTTGCTCTCTTTGTTCCCAAAAGAGGAACCTGGTACCGCAGCCCGAAAGATTGGTGAATTTACAGAACAGTACCTGGATCTTTTCAGTGAGCTGGCAATTAGGTACAATATAAATATTGTGGCCGGCTCTCATTTCACCCCGGAAGGAGACAGCCTGTACAACATAGCCTACCTGTTCAAGAGGAACGGGGAGATAGGCAAACAGTACAAACTCCATATAACCCCGAACGAAAAGAAATGGTGGGGCGTTCAGCCGGGAAACCACCTGGAGGTATTCGACACCGACAAGGGCAAGATTGCTATAATGATCTGCTATGATATTGAATTCCCCGAGCTGGCCAGGATCGCTGTAGAGCGGGGAGCACGCCTTATCTTTGTGCCCTTTTGCACCGACGACCGCCAGGGCTATCTCAGGGTCAGGTACTGTGCCCAGGCAAGGTGTGTGGAAAACCAGATATTCGTTGCCATTGCGGGCACGGTAGGGAATCTGCCCCAGGTTGACAATATGGATATTCAGTATGCACAGTCGGGGATATTCACCCCCTCTGATTTCTCATTCGCACGTGATGCAATTGCGGGTGAATGCACCCCCAATGTTGAAACGGTTATAATAAACGACATTGACCTTGAACTGCTTAAAAGGCACCGCAACAGGGGAACGGTAACAAACTGGAACGACAGGCGTACCGACATCTACCGCATAGTGTCGCTCGACCAGCACAGTAATATTTCACATGATGAGTAATAAACCGGGACTGTTTTCAGGGCATATTCTCCCATCCTTCATAGAAGGATTGCCTGTAAATACTCAGCCAGGGATCCCCTGCGTTAAGCTCATCGAGCAATGTCTCCGGTTTTTTGCTTCCTGGGGCCCCTGGCTCCCATAGCTCTGCGGCAGCAAGCCTTCCTGCAATTCGCTGATGAAAGGTCACCTCTGATGCCCTTACTCCCCTTTGCTGCAATTTTACAAGCATCTTAATAGCCACTGCGGGCATTCCTGCAACCGAATAGTTTAGAACTGCCGACTGCAGGTCTGCATTACTTACACTTTCAAGCAAATGTTTATGGAGTAACTCATACTCTTGCCCTATATCCCTTACAGCATTGATGTGCTCATTATCACCTCCGGAGTTTCCGAACATGCCAAACAGGTCCGAAAGTACCCTGTGGCGTGTAAAAACACTGAATAGCAGATCCAGGGCATCACCATCAGTGGGTATGAAATCATTATTAGCCTGCTGGTAGTCCAAAGCACTGTCAATATATATCCGGGCAAGGCGCAGGTTGTCATTCCGAAGGGCCCTTGACGAGACTACCAGGAATGAGTCATAAATACCCATGTGGCTTGCTCTAAGTAACTGGCCTAGTTCTCCGGTACATGTATAAAATTCGTCAGACAGGGTACAGAAACGTGTTGCATGCTCCAGAAGTTCAAGCGACTGTGTGAACCTCTGCTCTCCGATGTACTCCCGGGCATCATCATAAAACGCCTTCAGCACGCTGTCTGTCATATAAGAGGCATCCCGGAGCTCCAAGCCGACGGGGTTCATCACTGAAAAAACATCGCCAAGCCTGGCAAGGGCTTCAACCTTACTTCCGGACTTAAGGTCAGCATCAGCTATTGCCACGTGGGAGGGAATATGGAAGGGGTTGTATGTTATGGCCGAAAGAAAATATTCCCTTGCCAGCTCCGGGCTATCTTCAGTAATGGATATACCGCTCCTGTAAAAAAGTTGATCTATCAACGTAATTGAAGCATTGAATCTGGTGCGAAGGACATCTATCCGTTCAATAAGTCTTTCATAGGCGGGAATCACCTGTTCAGGGTCGGCCTGCGGCAGATTAAGCCAACTGTGGAAAGTGGCCTGTGCTATTTCGCCTGCAAGAGCCTCTGCCTGGCAAAGCCTGAATTCATCAAGAAGCAGGGTTTCAGGATTGTCAGGATCCAGGCCATCAATAAGCTCCTCTGCTTCCTCTATAATAAATGTGGCCTGATAATAACCTGCCAGGGCTTCCCCCCAGCTTTTTATCCTTTCCAGTGTACGGTGATCATAATAAAGCTCGGTATCACTGAACTCTGCATATATACCGTTAAGGTTCTCCCCGGGCAGGCTAACCATAAACCAGTCAGAGTCTTCACTTTCAATATCAAGCCCTTCTAAACGGGTCTCAGTAACAAGGCTGCCACTTTCAGCATAAAGACGCAGAACGAAATCTGCCTTGTCGGGAATGAGCAAGTGTGACAGGTCAAAATCCCTGTAACCGGTATCACCGGAAATGCTCGTTCTCTCAATCCCAAAAACCAGCCCCGCCTGCTTGCCGGGTTCCATTAAGGGCCTGTATACAATCTCAAGTTCGGCCTTATAGGAGGTAAAGGCCCTTAATTTACCGGACCCCTCTGAAATTGTCTGCAGCACCGAATTTACCACGTCCTGCCGCCTGTCAGGATATGGGTTGAATGAAAATGATGAGGAAATTACAGTACTTCTGACATGCTGCTCATCCATGGAAAACCCGGACACCGGATTCGCACTCATGCTCAATACTATTACAATTGAGATAGTTAGCAGGCGTAGTAAGGTCAACATATCCCGGGTTAAGTAATTGACAACTGGCAAATATACATGATTATTTTTTCATGAAAAAGCAGTGAGGTTTCAGGCTGTTAGCCTAAATAGATGCTTTTTTAAGTGGATAAGTGTATTTTTGCAATAATGTAACTCAAAACAAAAATGCCATGTTGCTGAAGATACACCCGGAGAACCCCAGCGAGCGCCTTATAAAAATTGTCGTAGACTGCCTCCGCAACGGGGGAGTTGTTATCTATCCTACCGACACTGTCTATTCGATAGGCTGTGACATCTATCAGCCCAAGGCCGTGCAGAAAGTGGCGCAGATAAAAAACATAAAACCGGAAAAGGCCAACTTCTCACTTATCTGCGACGACCTGAGCCATTTGTCAGATTTCACCAAACCTTTCCCCACAACCATATACAAGACCATGAAGAAGGGGATGCCGGGCCCTTACACCTTTATCCTGAGGGCAAACAGCAATGTCCCAAAGTTGTTTCAGAGCAGCAAAAAAACAGTTGGTATAAGGGTGCCTGAAAACAAGATCGCCAGACTTATTGTAAAGGAGCTGGGGAACCCAATAATCTCATCATCCGTCTATGATAACGACAAAATAGTTGAATACACAACCGATCCTGAACTAATACATGAGAATTACCAGCATCTGGTTGACATTGTAATAAACGGAGGTTACGGAGGCAACCAGGCTTCCACAGTAATAGACTGTACGGGGTATGAAATGGAAGTGGTGCGTGAGGGTAAGGGTGTCATAGATGATATTATGTAAAGCTAAAAAACAAAAATCATGCACCATACCATTGAAAGAATAATGGGATTACCGGGCAAGAAAAAGACCCCATTCTTCCTGATTGCGGGGCCCTGTGTCCTGGAAGACGATCAAATGGGTTTTGAGATCGCAGCCAGAATATGCGAAATAACATCAAGGCTTGATATACCCTACATTTTCAAGGCTTCCTACAAGAAGGCAAACAGGAGCAGGATAGACAGCTTCACCGGCATTGGCGACCTTAAGGCCATTGGAATATTGGGCGATATCGGGAAAAAATATGACGTACCCGTTCTTACCGATATACACAATGAAAAAGAGGCGGAACTTGCGGCCCCTTTCGTGGATGTTTTACAGATTCCGGCCTTTTTATGCAGGCAAACTGAGTTGCTTATGGCGGCAGGCAAAACCGGAAAGGCAGTGAATATAAAAAAGGGACAGTTCCTTTCGCCAGGGGCAATGCGCTTTGCTATAGACAAGGTAAGGGCAAGCGGCAACAAGAATATTTTCGTAACCGAAAGAGGCACCAGCTTTGGTTATGCCGACCTGGTCGTTGACTTCAGGGGGATACCCGAAATGCAGGGTTTCGGGGCGCCAGTTGTGCTCGACATTACCCACTCACTTCAGCGACCCAACCAGGATACAGGCGTAAGCGGCGGCTTGCCGCACCTTATCGGGACAATGGCAAAGGCAGGGATCGCAGCAGGTGCTGATGGATTATTTATAGAAACACACCCACAACCGGAGAGGGCAAAATCAGACGGGGCAAATATGCTCAGACTTGATAAACTCGAAGAGCTTCTCTCGATGCTTATACGCATCAGGAGGGCCGTTCAGTGAAGGCTATCATTTCCATCCTTGATTTCAGAGAATAAGCCTTTTCCCTGAAATCATACATGTATTCTTCGGGAAGGGGATCGCCACTCGGAAATTCCAGTCTTAGATGATCAACCTGCTGCCCGTTCATCCAGAAACGGAAACATACATGGGGACCCGTTGCAACACCGGTACTTCCCACGTATCCGATCACATCCCCCTGATCAACCCTTGTACCCGCGCGTATACCGGAAGCAAATCGCGACATGTGCAGGTATTGTGTTTCATAAACCGAATTATGCCTGATCCTCACGTAATTGCCATTTCCTCCAGAATAGGCGGCTCTGGTTACTACGCCGTCGCCTACAGCCAGGATTGGTGTACCACGGGGGGCTGCATAATCAGTTCCGAGATGCGGCCTGCGGTCTCCATGGACCGGATGCATGCGGTTGTGCGAGTAACGGGAAGTGATCCTGACAAACTCCAGTGGTGCCCTTAAAAATACCTTTCGCAGATTATTGCCATCAATGTCATAATAGCCCTTCAGTGTATCGGCCTCAAACCTGAAACCCTCAACCTCCCTGCCGCGGTGCATAAAGTAAACCGCATCAATTTGCGATATTCCCACAGCTCTGTCGCCGGCATACTGCTCTGTATATAATACACGGAAGCGGTCTCCCGCCTCTATCCTGTAGAAATCAACCGACCAGGCCAGTACACGCGACATGTGAATAGCAAGTTCAGGACTTGCCCCGTTTTCTATCAGTGTATTCCACAATGAAGAATTGATTATGCCGCTGGCCGAACGGCTTATCTCCGTAACCTCCCTTTCCCCCCTCCTTATCTGAAGGGTGTCGCTTAGGTCAACTGCCAGATATTCAAGATCGGATATTTCGTAAACAAAATAGGAAAGATTCCTTATGGAATCGTCAGAATAATAGGCGAAGTAATTATTCCCCCGCCTTATCCTTCTGGGATTGAACACATCCTGCATTCCTTCGGCAATTTGATGAATTTCATAATGGTCAAGACCCAGACCAGATAATATATGTGACAATGTTTGCCGCGCCTGGACGATTCCTTCCTCAACAACGAGCCCTGATTCGGGAATGCCGAAATCATCAAGCTGGGGAAGATTCTCCCGGACAGGGTTTTCCTGAACAGTGGCAGGCACTTCATCACCCCCTCCCAGGGGAAAAATAATGGCAGCCACGCCAATTAAAATAAACAGTACAGGGAGGGCAATGAACAGTTTGGCCCGGAAACTTCTTTTCATATTATCGAATCATTTATTCCTGTGCAAAAATATCTCATATTATTTAATGGACAGTATAAAATATGCTCCCGCTAAAAGTAAATTACCCTCCGAATGCAAACATATTAGATATCAAAAAAATAACCAGATGGGACAAACCGAATATTATAAAGAATGCTATCAGGGTGAATCCCGTGGTTCTGCCCTCCGGGGTACCAAGCATATATCCGGTTCCCCGGGAAAACAGGAACAGGGTGTAAGCTATTCCAAGAAAGATAACCGGATTCATAAAGGGATTAATTGCACCAAGCAGCTGAGATATCATAAATGGAGTATATGCTGTCATACAGAGAATTACTCCTGCGTTACTATCCTCTCTGCCACCGAAAGCACCTGAAAGTTTCGACAAAAGGTGGCCCCCGATCCACACAGAGATTGTATATGCTACAAGGCTTATTATAAAAACCACCAGCATCTGCCATGCCATTAGCAGCTCACCTTGTTCAACAGCTGCCCGGTTAAGGACCCTGACCATACGGCCTGCAGCACCGGCTACTATTACTGGCAGCCCATACAAGACAAACCACTCCCCGGAGCCGTAAACCTGACCATAAAGTTTGCGGTAAAAGTATGCCGGGCTAAAAAGTATTCCAATTAGGGCTTTTAAAAATTTCATAACGTATGATCCAAAAATAAAAAAATTAAACAAGCTTTGTGAATATATCGCAAAGATGATTTATATTAAGCATTAATTGCAGATTTTTATGAACTGGAAATCGTGGATAAGAGGTTTTACAGATTACCTGAGGCTGGAAAGGTCTCTTTCCGAAAACTCAGTTTCAGCATATGCTTCTGATCTTGCCAAACTGGCAAAATTCATATCTGACAACAAAAGAAGACCAAGTGCATCAGACATAAGCCAGCAGGACCTCAACGACTTCGTGTACCACCTTCATTCTGCCGGACTAGGACAAAGATCGCAGGCAAGAATCATATCCGGCATCCGGACCTTTTTCAGATACCTGCTGATTGAGGGGGAGGTGGATACTGATCCTGCAGCTACACTCGATCTCCCGAAAACCGGCAGGCAACTTCCCGAGGTTCTGACAATAGAAGAGACAGAGAGGGTTATTGCTGCAATCGATATGAGCAACCCACTTGCCCAACGCAACAGGGCAATAATAGAAACGCTCTATGGATGCGGCATAAGGGTTTCGGAGCTATGCGGCATGAAGGTCTCTGACCTGCGTATAAAGGAAGAGTTTATCAGGATTAGTGGAAAGGGTATGAAACAGAGACTGGTTCCTGTGGGTAGTGAAGCCCTGAAGCATATTAAGTACTATCTTGATTCATCCAGGATGCAGACACCCCCCTTAAAGGGCTATGAGGACATTGTTTTCCTTAACAGGCGGGGTAGATCCATCAGCAGGGTAATGGTTTTCAATATTGTAAAAAGACTCTGCCGGGAAGCAGGAATACGAAAAAGGGTAAGCCCCCACACCCTGCGCCACAGCTTTGCCACACATCTTGTAGAAGGGGGTGCTGACCTGAGGGCGGTACAGGATATGCTGGGTCATGAATCCATTACTACTACTGAAATTTATACTCACCTGAGCAGGGAGTATTTAAGGGAGAATCTATTATCCTTTCACCCCAGGGCCGGGGCAGGCAGAAAAGAATGACACCGATGGTTCCTCCCTATTCATCAGAGAAAAGACCGGCAGCTATTCCGTCGGCAAGGAATTTGCCATTTTGTGTTATTATAAGGTGGGAGTTCTGCCTTTTGAGCAGTGATTGTTTTAAATACTTAACTGCCCTCTTTTCCAGGCCCGAAAGCATCTGCTCCCCCCAGATATCCCTTACCCTCTCCATGTCGCATCCAACTGAAGTACGCAAGGATGTCATAATATATTCATTGAAGGACTGAACGGGGCTTAGAACCTCATTTTCACAAGGTAATACACTCGCCCTCAGTGACTCTGTATAAAGCGAGGTATTTGACACGTTCCAGTATCTTGTGTTGCTGCGGTAGCTGTGGGCTGAGGGTCCAAGCCCAAGGTAATGACTGCCCGTCCAGTAAGAAATATTATGCCTTGAGTAATGGCCGGGAAGACAGAAATTGGAAGTTTCATAGTGCTCATATCCATGCCCGGCACAAAACCTGCAAAGGATCTCGAACTGTCTCGCAGATTGGCTGTCGCTTACAGGCTCTGCCCTTCCCTTGCGGATAAAATACTCCAGGGCGGTGTTCTTTTCCACTGTAAGAGCGTATGCAGATATGTGAGGTACCCCAAGTTCCATCACCTGCATGATATTATTCTCCCACATCTTGTCGGTCATGCCCGGAGTTCCATATATAAGGTCGACACTGATATTGTCAAATCCGAGTTTTTGCGCATTTAAAATGCATTCAACAGCCTGCACCGGCGAATGTATCCTGTTCATGTACCTCAGGTCGGAATGGTGAAAACTCTGAACCCCAATGCTGAGTCTGTTTACCGGCAGCTGCCTGAGCGACATCAGCTTTTCTATTGTAAGGTCATCAGGGTTAGCCTCCAGGGTAAACTCCCTGACTCCTTCAAGGCTGAAGCTCTTGTGCAATGCAGCATAGATCCTGATCAGCTCGGATATCCCAAGTACTGAAGGGGTACCGCCTCCTATATAAATGGTATCTATGGTTTCACCATCCAGAAAATCTGACTGAAGCGCAGCCTCATTTACAAGTGCATCAATAAATGCAGGCCTGTTTCTAATGGATACGGAGAAGTGAAAATTGCAGTAGTGGCACGCCTGCCTGCAAAAAGGAATGTGAATATAGATACCCGCCATATTTGCTGTTGCTTTGTCTAAAAACAAACTACAATATAAGCAATTATCAGAACCTGCCAGATCTCCATGATTATGAATGCATGTTGCAATTTTTATTATTTTTGATAAAATACAGTTAAAAAACAGGTATGCAGGAACACAGGCTGGATGATATGGTTGTCTGGAAATTTGACAAGCTTTCGCGCTTTGGCGAACTGCTTCATTTCGTTTCAACCAGAGCTGGCGGCATCAGCGAAAGGAGTTTTTCAGGCCTTAACACCGGGTTTCATGTTGGTGATGACAATTTCAGGGTACTCCAGAACAGGCGGATGCTTACCGAGGCCCTTGGAATAAACCTGCTGAACTGCACCTTCGCAAATCAGTGCCACAGCGCAAATGTAGCCATTGTAAATGAATCCTGCAGGGGACGTGGTGCTCTGGAAAAGGAGACCGGATTACCGAATACAGATGCATTGATTACAAATGTACCCGATATCTGCCTGGGGCTGCAGGTTGCCGATTGTGTACCTATCCTGCTCTTCGATCCGGTAAGGAAGGTGATAGCATCAGTGCATGCAGGATGGAAGGGTACTGTCAGGAAAATTGCAGGTGAGGCAGTTTACAAAATGGTTTATAATTACGACACCAGACCAGAGAACATCATAGCATGCCTCGGACCTTCAATAGGTCCATGTTGCTATGAAGTGGGAGCAGATGTATTACGTGATGTGGTCAGCTCACTTGGGCCGGTCAAAGAAATAATCAGGGAAACCGGCCGTGAGGGGAGTTTTATCTTTGACCAGTGGTCTGCAAATATCAGGCAGCTGAAAGATTCAGGGGTAAAGGAAGATAATATTGAACTCTCGGGTATCTGCACTCATTGCAATTCCGGTGTATTTTACTCCTACAGGAAGCATAACGGCGTAACAGGACGCTTCATGGCAGGAATAATGCTTAAAAGGAAGCGTTGAAAAAATGAACATGAAATACAGCATAGACAATAACTTTCTGCTTGACAGCTTTTTCAGATACATTTCAATTGATACCACCAGCGACCCATCTTCCTCACAAACACCGAGCAGCCCCGGCCAGGCAGTACTGGCACGCCGGCTTGCAGAGGAACTTAGCTCTATGGGCATGGAGGATGTAAGGCTCGATGACAGGTCATACTTAATGGCAGGTCTGAGGTCAAATACCGGCAGTAAAGAGCCAACCATCGGTTTCATATCCCATCTCGACACCAGTCCCGACATGAGCGGCCTGGGCGCCAGGCCGGTTATACACGAAAACTACGGGGGAGGAGATCTGATCCTGAACCGGGAGAAAAATATTGTAATGCGAGTCAGCGACTTTCCGGTACTGAACCAATACCGGGGGCAGACCCTGATAACCTCCGACGGTACGAGCCTGCTGGGAGCTGACAACAAGGCAGGCATTGCAGAGATAATGACAGCTTTGCGTTTTATGGCAAGAAACCCGGATCTGCCGCGGGCAAATATCAGAGTCGCATTCACACCGGATGAGGAGATCGGAAGGGGAGCTGATTTTTTCAATGTTGAGGATTTCGGGGCAGATTTTGCCTACACGGTTGACGGTGGGGGTATCGGCGAACTTCAGTACGAAAACTTCAATGCCGCATATGCCAAAATAGTTATTTCAGGGCGCAATATACACCCGGGTGATGCATTTGGGAAGATGATAAATGCCACCAGGGTGGGAATGGAACTTGACAGTTTGCTGCCAGGTAAAGAACGGCCGGAATATACCACCGGACACGAAGGATTCTTTCACCTTTACTCCTTTAGTGCCGGTGTAGAAACTGCAGTAATTGAATATATCATCAGGGATCATTGCAGCAGGGGCTTTGACCGGCGCAAGGAGAAAATGCGGCAATCAGTCAGGCTCCTGAATGAAAAGTATGGTGGGGTGCAGCTGGAACTCAAAGACCAGTACTACAATATGGCTGCAAGGATAAAGCCGGTGATCCATGTTGTGGAACTTGCAAAAAGAGCAATGGAGGAAACCGGTGTAAGGCCTGTTATCAAACCCATAAGGGGAGGGACCGACGGTGCAAGGCTTTCGTTCATGGGCCTTCCCTGCCCGAATATTTTCTGTGGCGGACACAACTACCACGGCCGTTTTGAATTTATCCCGTCTGAGAGCATGGAGAAAGCAAGCAGGGTTATTGTAAAGATAGCGGAGCTAGCAGCCCGGGGATAACTGAAACCCTGATATCTTTCGTTATAATCGAATTTGTTCTGCTTTCATATTTCTTTATATATCCAGATCCAGCCTTATTTGTCTTTCCTTGCTGGCAGGGCTGTCTGGAGGCTCACTCTTTTCTTCGGCGGGTTCTTCACTGACCGGCTCAAGCCATCTGAGTGATTTTATACCGGAGCCCGGTAACTTTTTTCCCCTTGCCTTGTAACTTTTCACCCCTATAAAATCAATAAGATCAAGTTCCTCTTCGGTATTCTGCCTGCGGGGTGATTCAGGGTAGGAAAGTACCATCCTTGGGTGTTTATCAGTAGTCGCCAGTACCAGTTTATTGTCCGGATCATCTCCGATGAAGTTACACACCTTGCCGTTTATCTCAGGTTTGAAACGCTTTACATAATATGCTTCCTTACCGGCATCATAATACACTGAAGTAACAACCGTTTCCGGGCTTAGCTTCTGAATAATCTGCGGTGCCTGATCAAAATGGTTTGAAAGATCAAAGTTCATAACCCGGTAACTACCTGCAGAATAAACTGCAAGAATCTTCTCATCACCCTTGAAGTCGCCCAGGAATTGCCCCCGTCTTTCGGCATTGAGCCTCAGCACTGTGTCGTCAAACCAAATCCCCATGGCCCCGAGGGTGGATACCCCCTCATCCTTAAGAACAATTCTCCTAACCTGGTGTTTTGTAAGTATGTTACCTGCCGCACTCCTGCCCTTTATACCAAGCTCGCTGAAATCCATATCGAAGACAGTCTTTTTAAGCCGGGGCCTGTGTCTGAGATACACGGTAACAACTTCAGCCTCTCCATTGGGGTTGGCAGTAAAGTATAATACCTTGCTGTCTTTTTTCCCTTTGGTAAGATCATACTCCTTGTCTCGTGTAACACCCTTTACCGGGAAACGTTTCATATATACGGAACCACCCTGGCCGTCCCTGTATATTACGTTGTATATGGTTCTCTCATCATTTTTCTCAAAAACGCCAAGGTGAATTATATTCCTGCCAACAAAGGATTTTTCAGCCACCTTCGTTACCATATACTTACCATCCTCCCTGAATACTATTATGTCGTCCAGGTCTGAACACTCACATACGAATTCATCCTTTTTAAGTGCCGTTCCGGCAAAACCCTCGGCACGGTTAACATAAAGCTTTTCATTTGCAACCGCCACCCTTGATGCATCAATGCTGTCGAAGAACCTGATCTCGGTTTTCCTTTCCCTGCCTTTACCGTACTTCTTTTTTATGTTGCAGAAATAATTTATAGTATACTCTGTGATATTTTCCAGATTGTAAAGGGCATTTTCAAGCCTCTTTTCGAGTTCTATTATCTCTTTGTCGGCCTTAAAGCTGTCATACCTGGAGATACGCTTGATCTTTATTTCAGTCAGATGTATTATATCGTCCCGGGTTATGCCGCGGTAGAAATTATCCCTGTAAGGTTCAAGTCCCTTATCAATGGTGGAGATAACCCCTTCCCAGGTCTCACACGATTCTATATCCCGGTATATCCTGTTTTCAATAAATATTTTCTCCAGGCTTGAATAAAGCAGTTTTTCCTTCAGTTCACCCCTCTCTATCTCAAGTTCCTTCTTCAGTAAACCAAGGGTGTTGCGTGTGGATATCCTGAGTACATCATTAACGCCGACAAAGCGCGGTTTCCCTTCATCTATCACACAGCAGTTGGGCGATATACTGACTTCACAGTCGGTAAAAAGATACAGGGCATCAATTGCCTGGTCGGGTGATATCCCCTGGGCAAGATGAACCACTATCTCAACATGTTCGGCTGTGTTGTCCTCAATTTTCCTGATCTTGATCTTCCCTTTGTCATTTGCCGCCACTATACTCTCCATAACACTAACAGTGGTGGTGCCAAAGGGTACCTCACTTATAACAAGGGTCTTCTTGTCCTGAATATTTATTCTTGCCCGGATCCGGACCCTTCCTCCTCTTGTACCCTCATTGTACCTGGAGAAATCAGCCAGGCCACCAGACGGGAAGTCCGGCAGTATATCGGGTTCCTTGCCCTTTAGATAGTCTATAGATGCTTCAATAAGCTCATTGAAGTTATGGGGAAGAATCTTGGATGCAAGGCCCACGGCAATACCCTCCACTCCCTGGGCAAGCAGCAGGGGGAACTTCACAGGCAGACTGAGCGGCTCTTTGTTTCTGCCGTCATAGCTTGTTTTCCAAACGGTGGTTTTCGGATTGTAGAGAACCTCTGAAGCAAACTTTGAGGGTCTGGCCTCGATATACCTTGGGGCAGCAGAGCTGTCTCCGGTAAGTATATTACCCCAGTTTCCCTGTGTATCGATTAAGATATCCTTCTGCCCAAGCTGCACAAGTGCATCTCCTATCGATGCATCCCCGTGGGGATGGTATTTCATTGTATGGCCAATAATATTGGCAACCTTATTGTACCTGCCGTCATCAAGCTCCTTCATGGCATGCAGTATCCGGCGCTGCACAGGTTTAAGGCCATCGAGGATGTCGGGTACAGCCCTCTCCAGAATTACATAGGATGCATAGTCAAGGAACCAGTCGCGATACATTCCCTGCAAACGGGCAGGTTTGCCGGTTTCAGGTGATGAACCATCTGAATCGCCCCTGTCAGCCCCCCCCGGTTGAAAGGGGGTTAAACCATCCTGTGTATTATCATCAAGCATGAATCAACGTCGTTTAAAAACCATGCAAATATACGCGACTATCTTCAATTATTTCAAAAACCGCAGCAGTGCAATTTCAATAAGAAGAGACAACAGTGCAAGTATTATAAACAGGCGCCAGAGTTGCCTGCCGAGGCCTAGCTCGCTAAGCACCTCCTTAAGTGGGATATTACCCGCCTCCACAATATTTATTCCCTCAAGTTGCATATCGGTCAGCATCTCTTCCATTTCACTGGCATCATACGACTCAAGACGGGATTCCCGGCGGTCATAATTGAAAGATATACCGCCTGTTTCAGTGTCGCCTAAATACAATGAATAGTTACCGGCCTCCTCCACCTGGCCGTGAAAGAACAGCTGCATCATGTTTCCGGAGCGCCTCTGCTCAGGTATTACTTCGTAACCTTCTGACCGGACCGAGAGTACCCTATCGCCCTGGTGTCTTACTCCGGGAATAACAAACGGACTTTCATCCCCGATTGTATGGTAAAGATCCAACACCCAACCACTCTGAAGCGCAAGATTGACCATAAGTGGCACGAATACCGAGTGCCTCTGGAGGGTGCTGAATTCATCCGATAGGGGAACTGCCGAAAGCATCACCCTTCCGCTTCCGGGTGTATAAGTGGAAAGCAGCGGCATCCCATTCTGAAGCCTTAGCAGCTCCTCCCCAGTTGAAGATGCTGAAGTTCTTATGGGATAGCGGGAGGAAACATAGGGCAGGTCAATATTTTCGGGAATATCCTCAAAGACCCCCTCGAAAAGCAGATGCTGATCATTCAAATAGTTTACCCTGATTCCAGAAGTGTCGATGCCTCCAAGATTATCTGTACCAAGCCGGTTCAGAAAATCATTGTAGGAGCCCAGTTCAGCATCCCTTCCGGGAAATATTGCCAGGCTTCCGCCATCCCTTACAAAACGTTCAAGTTCTGCAGCTAAACCTGGGGGGATACGCTCCAGGGCATCCAGTACAACCAGGCTGAACCCGGCAATAGAGGAATGATCAATGGCAAAACCAGGCATTGTCTGGTAATCAAACAGTTCATCCCTTCCATACAATACGTCCAGGTAATGATTTCTTCCCCCTCCCTCTATTGCAAGTACGGGGATCTCATTATCAACCCTGTATGTAAAATACATCCTGTCATCGAAGCTAACCGGATGATCATTGATGCTTACATAAGCCTGGTTAACCTCCTGCGAACCTGCCGACCATCCCAGCTCAAGTACTGCCTCCCCACCGGGATCAGCATCAAACGATACAACAGTGCGCTGCTGACCGTTAATGAATAAACGCAATGACTGGTTTGTCAGCTCCCTGTCACCCTCATTGCCTACCCTCACACCAATGGATACCGGCTGGCCTGCAAGTATCACGGGCGATTCCATCCATACAGAATCAACAAACAGGTTATCCGGCCTTTGTGCCACAAGTGGCAAAAAGTAGACGGGAAGCCCGTGGTCACGGTCAATTTGTTCAAATCCAGAGGTGCTTTTCTGAAAATCACTTAAATAATATGTTATCTTGTTTTCAGCCGGTTCACTTCCGAACAGATCCTCCTTTCGTGTCATCACCTCACCAATTGACCTGATCCGGGCTGATTGCCCCACCTGTAAAACCATCTCCCTGAACTCATCCCGGCTCAGTAAACGCTGATGTCTTCCTTCAAAATCATTAGTCTGCAGAAGGAATCTGTCTGCAGGACCATACAGGTCAGAGATCTCTAGAGCCCTGTTCCGGGCCTCCTCAAGAAGGGTGGACCTTGATGACATAGCACTCATGCTGAATGAATTGTCAATATATACACCTACAACATTACCCTCCGCGCTCACCGTTGTTTCTCCAGAGGGGATATAAGGCCTGGAAAATGCAATTACCAGAAATGCAATAGCCAGCATCCGGGCTATAAGCACAAGAATGTGCTTCAGTCTAGACTCCCTGTCGGAAGCCTCACTCAGCTGGCGCAGGAAAGCAATATTCGGGAAGTAAACCGTCTTGAATCTCCTGAAGCGGAACAGGTGTATCAGCAATGGAACCGCAAGCGCTGAAAGTGCAAACAAAAAGCCTGGAAAAACAAAATTCATAAGGATCAGCTCAAATGTCCACAGATGTGTTTATCATAATAACTCAGCAAAGTTACATTTATTTCGCAAGTCAGGCGGGACAGGGGGAGTTGACATTAGTGGCAGAATTTCTTTTCCCGTCTGAAAAAAAAAATGTAATTTTCGGGATTTTTGAGACACATTTTACTGCTGATTAAATCATAACTAATAAAGTTTTATGATGAAATATTTGAACACGGAAATAACCGGCACGGGGAGCTATATCCCTAAAAACCGCATCCATAACAGCAAATTCACCCAACAGGTTTTCTTCGACAAGGACCATCTTCCAATCGACAGTCCGGGCGATGAGGTTGTTCGCAAGTTCCGAGATATTACAGGGATAGCTGAGAGGCGGTGGGTGTCTGAAGACCAGACCACTTCAGATATCGCAACCATCGCATCCAAAAGGGCGATAGAGGCTGCTGGTACCGATCCGGAAACCATCGACCAGATAATAGTTGCCCAAAACTTCGGTGACATCATAAAAGGCACAAACCAGACAGATATGCTTCCATCCATAGCATCAAGAGTGAAGCATAAGCTCGGGATACAGAATCCGGCCTGCATACCATACGACATCATATTCGGCTGCCCGGGCTGGCTGCAGGGTATTATACAGGCTGACTGCTATATACGTACCGGAATTGCAAAAAAGTGCCTGGTTATCGGTGCAGAGACCCTATCAAGGGTGGTTGACAAATATGACAGGGACACCATGATCTTTTCTGATGGTGCCGGAGCAGTTGTGGTTGAAGGTAAAGAATCTGAAGAGAAGAAAGGGGTTCTTTCGCACGCCTATGTGAACCACAGCAATGAAGAGGCTTACTATCTCTATTTCGGCAAATCCAACCACCCGGAAAGCGATCCCGGAATAAGGTACATCAAAATGGATGGCAGGAAGGTTTACGAATATGCAATATCACAGGTACCTCATGCTATGAAAGCCGCACTGGACAAGAGCGAAGTAAAGGCCGAAGATATAAAGAAAGTTTTACTGCACCAGGCGAATGAAAAAATGGATGCTGCAATCGTAAAGCGATTCTACAGGCTTTTCAACCTCAGGCCCTCAATTGACGATGTTATGCCAATGAATATAGGAGAGCTCGGCAATAGTTCGGTGGCTACTATACCCACCCTGTACGACATGATATTAAGGCACGAACTTGGTGATCACCGGATTGAAGAAGGCGACATACTGATGTTCGCTTCCGTTGGTGCAGGAATGAATATTAACGCAATTATCTACAAACAATAAAAACCCGGCAAAAATGAAAAACATCCTTATACGGACAGCCTTACTTACATTCTTTGCAATAATCGCCCTGGGGCTTCAGGCCCGTGAAGATGCGCGTCTTTTGCGCTACCCGGACATAAATGGGGAACAGATAGTCTTTGTATATGCAGGTAATATATGGACCGTGGATGCAGGTGGAGGCGATGCACGCCAGCTTACCTCACACAAGGGGCTCGAACTCTTTCCAAAGATATCGCCCGACGGGAAATGGATAGCTTTTTCAGCTGAATACAGCGGCAGCCGACAGGTATACGTAATGCCATCACAGGGAGGCACACCAAGGCAACTTACCTGGTATAATGATGTCGGGCCAATGCCGCAGCGTGGCGGTTTTGACAATGTGGTGCTGGGCTGGACACCCGACAGCCGCAAGGTACTTTTCAGAAGCAACCGTACTGCTTACGGAGACAGGATGGGCAAATACTTCCTGGCCGACCTGGAAGGAGGTCTTGAAGAGCCTCTCCCCATACCTCACGGCGGGTTCGGGGTACTCTCGCCCGGTGGTAACAAACTCGTATTCGCATATGTTGACAGGGAGTTCAGGACATGGAAGAGATACAAGGGGGGAAGGGCTTCAAATCTCTGGATATACGACTTCGAGGAGCAGCATTCAACAGAGATAACTGATTTCAAGGGTACTGATCATATACCGGTATGGTACGGAGATATGATCTACTTTGCATCCGACCGCGACGAATGGCTGAACATACACGCTTACGATACAAATACAAAAGCGGTCAGACAGCTTACCTTTCACGACGACTTTGACGTGATGTGGCCCAGCGGAACCGGCGGACAGCTTGTATATGAGAGCGGGGGGCACATTTACCGGCTGAACCTTGAAACAGAAGAGAGTGAAAGGCTTGTTGTTAACATACGATATGATTATTCCAACACACTGCCCTATCATAAAAATGTAAAGGACAACATTCACAGTGTGGCCATATCACCTTCGGGCAACAGGGTACTGTTCGATGCGCGCGGAGACATATTTTCCTTACCAGCTGGTGAAGGGACAACGCGAAACCTTACCAGAAGCCCTGGTGTCAGGGCCGTTTATCCACAGTGGTCACCCGACGGCAAATGGATTGCATATTATGACGACAGCAAAGGTGAATATGAGGTATTTCTGCTTGAAAACATTGATGGCGCCGAACCCAGGCAGATATCATCAAACAGCCGGGGCTGGAAATATCAGCCAAAATGGTCGCCCTGCAGCCGCTACCTTGTATTCTTCGACCGCAGCATGCAGCTGCAGCTGCTCGATACAGAAAGCGGGGATTTAATTTTGGTTGACAGGCCGAATGCAGAAGAGATACGACATTACGACTTCTCACCCGACAGCAGGTGGATCACCTACGCAAAGAGCAGCAGAAACGGGCTTGCTGCAATATGGGTTTACAATATCGGCGATAATGAGGCATTTCAGCTTACCGGGGATGATTACAGTGATAGTAATCCGGTTTTCAGCAAATGCGGGGAGTATCTTTATTTTACATCGGAACGTGATTTCAATCTGAGTTTTTCTGCCTTTGAGTTTAACTACCTGTACAACACTAAAATTTATGCCCTTCACCTTACCAATGAGAGCCCGAGGCTTTTTGAGCCTGAAGAGACTGAAGAGGAAGCAGGCAGACAGGAGCAGGCAGATGATAATAGCAGCGAGGTGTATGTAAATATCGACCCTGAAGGTGCTGACCACCGCACAGTTGCCTTCCCTGTCCAGGCAGGGAGCTACAGAAGTCTTCAGGCGACGGATAATGGAGTTGTATATATTTCAAACAGCAGTCTGAATAAATTTATACTCGACAGCCAGAGTGAGGAAACCATAATGGAAGGTATAAGTATGGCAATTGTTTCGGCAGACGGGAGCAAATTCCTTTACCAGTTCCAGGGGGATTTCGGTGTGGAAAGCCTTACCCCGGGCCGTAACCCATCTGAAGGCCTGCTGGATCTTTCAGACATGAATATGCGAATAGACCCTGTGTTGGAGTGGGAGCAGATATTCAGGGACGGATGGAGAATATACAGGGATTTCTTTTATGTTGAGAACCTGCATGAGGTTGACTGGGAAGGTTTCTACGAGAGGTACTCAGCTTTGCTACCCTACCTTAACCACCGTTTTGACCTGGATTATATGTTCGGTGAAATGATAGCCGAAACCAATACGGGTCATGCCTATGTAGATTACGGAGATTTCGAAAGGGTTGACAGGCTTGAGACAGGATTGCTTGGAGCCGAGCTTGAGGCAGACCACCAGAGCGGAAGATATGTCATTTCCAGGATCTATGAAGGGGAGAACTGGAATGAGAACCTCAGGTCACCTCTCAGGGAGCAGGGAATAGATATTGAAGAAGGTGAATACCTGATAAGCATTGAGGGGGCTGACATAACCACAGCTGACAACCCGTACATGTACCTGGAAGGAAGGGCAGGCAAGACCACAAGGATAATGGTAAACAGCAGTCCCGGTCCTGACGGGGCCCGCACATATACCATCAGGCCAATCTCAGGCGAGAATGAACTGCGCCACCTGGACTGGGTAAATACCAGGAGAAGGATGGTGGAAGAGATGTCTGACGGCAGGATAGGGTACATTTATGTCCCCAACACTTCATTCGAGGGCAACCGCGAACTGTTCAGGGGTATGTATGCTTACCACCACAAGGATGCCCTGATAATAGATGAAAGGTTTAACGGTGGAGGCTTTATACCCGACCGGATGGTGGAGATACTCGGAAGGGAAACTCATGCCAAGTGGTACAGCGCAGGCCTGGAATATCCAATGAGGACGCCCGGAGTTGCCCATGACGGGCCAAAGGCAATGCTCATAAATCAGTTCAGTTCTTCAGGCGGAGACGCCTTCCCCTACTTTTTCAGGCAAAAGGAACTAGGAACCATCATTGGGACCAGGACATGGGGAGGACTGGTAGGAATGACAACAAATGCAGGCCTTAAAGACGGCGGCTATATAGGTGTACCCCGGTTTGGCATCTACAACGAAGAAGGTGAATGGATAATCGAAGGCATAGGAATTTATCCTGATATTGAAGTGGTTGATGAGCCCCACAGGATTGCCCGTGGCGAAGATCCGTCACTTGAAAAGGCTGTTGAAGTTCTTATGAGGGAGCTTGAGGAAAATCCTCCCCGTGAATGGCCGGTACCTGATCCGCCAGACCGTTCAGGCTGGATAGAGGCAGAAATAGAATAATCAGAAAGGATAACCTATACCAAGGTTAAATACGATATTATCCCTCCTCCACTGGCGGTCGGAAAGCCTTACAGGCCCGAAGAACCGTTCGCCGGTGGTGGCAGGATCTGCAAGCGGCATGGCAAAATCAAACCTTAGAATGAAAAATCCGGCATCAATCCTCAGGCCGGTACCGGCACCAACCGCTATTTCCCTGTAAAAGCCGGTGTGATCAAACTTACCGCCGGGAACTTCTTCATCTTCTTTGATTCGCCAAATATTTCCGGCATCAACGAAAAAGGCGCCCTTGAACATATTTGTAATGTCAAAGCGGTATTCAATATTTGCCTCAAGCTTGAGTTCTCCTGTTTGCCGGATGCTGTATCCTCTTTCCGTACCCTCGGGAAGCGAATATGATCCGGGGCCGAGGCTCCTGGGATGAAATGCCCTCACGCTGTTTGATCCTCCGATAACATATTGCTTCACATATGGCATCATGTCTGAGTTTGCATATGGAATGCCTGCACCCATGAACAACCTTGTTGCAAGCCTCTTTCCCTCCCCGATCTGCCTGTAGTATCTCAGGTCAAAATCAGCCTTGGTATATTGCGCAAAACTCTGGTTGAAAATGCCGTAACCCCCTTCCTCAAGTTGTGATACTCCCGGTATGCCTTTCATCAGAAGGTAAGCCACATTACCAGACATATCCAGGTTAAAATTGAAATACCAGTCGTTGATTCCCGGCGACTTAAGTCTTGAATTATAGACATATAAATATGTGCCACCAATAACAAACTGCTCAAACAGGCCCCTTCGTAAAATGGTCCCCCTATCCAGTACATCGTCAATATCACCCGAAACTTTCCCGAGTACGAACAGATTAAAGGCAAGGGGCGACAACCTGTGCTGTCTGGCCGGGCCAAGGTTCCAGGAATAGCCATATCCCGCATGAATCGTGGTAAGCCTGAAAGCATCTGTACGATTGAGAAAATTAATCCCCATGTTTATATTGGTTTTTGGCGAAAGAGGCTGATACCTTTCATATAAGCCCTGCGGCAGCAAAAAGCGTGGTAAAGACAAAGCCGCATCCAAACCTGCTTCTCGTGAAGAGGCACTGTACTGCTGGCCCACGAGCACTTCATAAGCAGCATTCAGTCTTAGCTTAAAGGATTCAGCACCTCCGAAAATATTATGATTTGTAAGCTCTGTATTAAAGCCCGGGCCTGCGAAGTTATTCGATTTGGTTACGCCCTTAATCTCAGCAGATACTGACCTGCGCTCCAATGGAGTAAGCAGCACCCTAATATCCAGACGGTCACTGTCCTGTCGAGGGCTGAACCGTATGTTCACAAACCGGAAGGTCCCAAGACTCATGAGCTGGTTCAGGGTCCGGTCGTGGTCACTCATATTGTAAAGGCTGTCCTTTTTGAAATAGATGGCTCTTTTGATTACATTGGGCTTGAAGTTTGAGAGCCTGTCGGTAAAGTAAAATCCATCCCCAAGCAAAAGAGTATCTGTACTTCCATCCCCGGGTGCGGTAAGGACATTATAATCAGCATGAATATAAATATTACCTGTGCGGTATTGTTTCAGGGCATCACGGGTAGCATCAGCCTTTATCACGGGGTAAACATCAACCCTTCTGTCACCTGCAGCAGAATCAGCCCGGAAAAGGATATTATCAGGGTGAAAATAGAAGTATCCCATCTGTTTCAGAGACCTGTCAATCCTCTGTCTCTCGTTTCGCAGCAAGTCAAGCCAGTAGGGTTCATCCTCGGCAATCAGGCTGTTCTCCAGCTCATTGTTTATATGACCGGCAAGCCTTGTGGTGTCATCAACGGTATAAAGTCTGCCAAACCTGTAAGGTGGCTTAAGCAGAATGTCGTAGTTAAGTGATACCGTTTTACCGGTAGTATCAACCGAGTGAACTGCATATGCATCAAAATAGCCCATATTGTACAAACGGTTATTGATCAGCCTGAGGTTCCGTTCTGCATATTCGGGTTCAAACAGCACAGCCTCCTCCCCCAGCCTTTCACTCATCCAGTACCTCAACCCCCTGCCGGTAGGCTCTCCGGCTACCTGATTCATCCATAACCGCGGACGCGAAAATAATAATTTGGAGTTAGGCTCCGGACGCAAAACCCGGCTGAGTTCTCTGTCAATATTCCTTTTGTCGCGAAACTCTTCTTCCTTCTCAATGCTGATATCACTTCCTGTGTATAGATATTCATCACCGGATATATTTCGGAGGCCCGTACATGCAGACAACAATGCCAGCAGGGAGAATGCGGAAATTATGTAATATGTCCTGTATCTATTCATCAGTTATAACTGTTTCTTCCTCCTTCCTTATGAAGATTTCCCTGAAACTGTCGAAGGTTTGCCTGAAAATAAGTGAGACCCCACTCTCAATTAACTCACCGTCAAATACATCCTGGAATCTTCTTTCCCTGTAGCCCCTTATGGTATATCTTCCTGACGGATCTAGCAGGTATTCTACAGAAAAATCGCCTGCGATGTCAGAAGGGTCGAGCTGTCTGCGTGTTTCATCCTCAAGCTCGAAATGTCCGCCGGCTGTTATCCTTAGCCGCTGATCCATAAAGTCGCGCGAGACCTCCATCTGCAATTCGGTACGACCTACCACCTGCCCTTCCTCAATGCCTTCATACGATTCCAGTTCAAAGTTTATATCAACCCCCCTGATATACTTGCCGGAAAGCCTGTTAAGCTGCTGCGACAATATCCTGCTGGCACTTGTACGGGCCGTTGAAGACAGTCCCGGACCTGAAGTAACCGCTGATATTGGGTCGTCCTGGATGAAATTGCCGAGTATAAGCAGTGCAAATACCTGTTTATTTAGTTCTGACTCATTCTGGCCCAGCTCATTTACCCTGGCTTCGAGCCTTCCCTCCATAGCCCCCCTGTGTTCGGGCGGTAATGATATGTTAAAACTGATATCTGGGCTCATCAGCTCCCCCCTCATATATAAAAAGACATCAAAGGGATAGATCTGCCTGAAAGCTACTTCCTGATGAGTTGCAGCACCCGAGTGAGATGTCATTAGTTCACGCGGTGATGTGCGTATCGTATACTTTGCAGTTATATCCATGCGCGCATCCATCGGATCACCGGTCCATACTATATTGCTTCCGCTCTCTATACTGAAGTTTCTTCTTACCACATCATAGAAGGTCATCTGATATGCTCCCTGGCTTATTTCATAGCGTCCTGCAAGGCTTATACGGCCACCGGGATCCAGACCGAAGCTCAATAAACCCCCTCCCCTTAACTCAAGCTGGTCACCTGCAACCTGATCAATTATTACAACCACCTCGGTCTGGGGATCCAGTTCGAAGTTCAGGCTTACATCCAGATTTTCAAAACCTGTGGTCATAAGCACAGGATCAGCGGGCCTGGATACCAGGTCAGGAAACAGATCTTCATGAACTGCAATAAACTCCACCACACCCTCATCACCAATAGTTTCAGGTACAGACTGAGGTGGAATCACTGAAAGCCTCGAACCCTGATTCAGTTTCATGCTCCCCTCAATAACCGGCCTTGACAAATCCCCGGCAATGCCAATATCGGTATCTATAAGCAGGCGGCCGTAAAACATTTCATTCTGCCCCTGCCCGATGTCCATTAAGAGGAAATTTCCGGAGGTGAGCCTCAGGTCAAAGCCTATACTTTCAATACCCGTAGTGGATAGCTGACCGTCTAGCGATGCTGTTCTGCCGCTTCTGTCAAGGAGAGTGAAGTTATCGAAACCTATACGGTTGCCATCAAAAACAATACTCTCCTCAACTATTGTGTATGAAGTGCTCAGAAAGGGTATGCGGAAGCCAACTGAAGCAAAGTCTATACGGCCGTCTATTTCCGGGTTCCCGGGATTGCCGCTGACCCTTAAGTTGCCTGAAACATCGCCCTGAAGTTCCGTAATATCATCAGAGGTAATGGCCTCAAGGGTTGAAAGCTCAAGTCTGGCAAGACTTAACTCAACGTCCATAAGGGGAGTTTCAGTATCCTGGCGGTAAAAGCCTTCGAGCGAGACCCTGTTGCCGTAACCACTTATGCCGGCAATTACAGAGTAAATACCCGGAGCAGAACTCGTTAAATGCAAATCTATATCCCCTATGGTGTCACCCTTGTATGACAAGTGTTTAGCAGCTACATCAGCCTCAAATGAAAGATCACCGGAAATACCGGATGCAACAACGGATGCGTCAAAAACTCCTCCTATATATTGTGTTCCGCCCCACAGATCAAACTGTCCCAAATCGATCCCATCAAAGTGAAGTTCAAGAGGAGAGTCCATAACTGATGGATCACTGCTGAAAAAGTCTATCTGCTTACCCTCTGAGGATAATATAAAATCCCCGGCTGTAATGCCGCCGTTTGCAAGCCTGATGTAGTTGCCGGAAGAAACACCCCACTCCTGCCTGTTTACAGTTATTATATCATCAAGGCTAATGCGTGTGTATCCATCCTGAAAACTGGTAATACCAGCGATATCCAGCCATTGTATTCCATCCCCATCATCAAAAGAGATCCCAAACGCAGCCTCACTGTCGCTTATCACTGCATTAAGCAATATATTGCTGAGAGCAAGCTGATCGCTGCCAAGAGCCGGAAGATGCAGTGAAAGCTCCATCTGCCCGGGATCAGATTCAGCATTTATGCTTATATTCTGAAAATGCCAGCCTGCAATTGAAATATCTGGAATTGTTGCATCGGCCGAAAGAATTCCGGTTCGGCTGTCGAAGCCAGCATTCAGGGAAAGAGGTTCAAAGCTGTCTATAGCGGGAATAAGTAATTCGGTAAAATATGGGGAGGGGAATACATTCAGTTTGAGGTCAAACATGGGGGCTTCCGTATAGGCTGGAAGCAAGGTATCTGGTTCGAGATATTCCGAAAAGTAGGCAGAAAGCACATCAGGCAAAGATACAGGCGATATATTGCCCCTGTATTCCCCGCGGACTATCGGGGATATAATCTCCATCAGGAATGAGCCATTCTGCCTGGATGATAATACTAGCAGGGAATCGAGTGTAAACACCTCCCTGTCAAGCAATAAATGAGTAGGGCCAGCAAATAATCTCCCTTCCGGAAAGTCATTTTCACCCAGCCTTCCAGATCCTCTAAGCAAAGTCTGTACCGCTATGAGTTCATCCGAGAATCCGAGCTCCAGCGCATTCAGGTGGTCAAGTTCCCATATGATATCAAATTTGGGGTAATCCTGGCTGAAATCAATGGTGTTTTCTGCCACCAGCTTAAGGTTATCATCATCATACCGTATGGCGGCCTCAGTAACCCCTTTACTTCCCACGGCCGATAAAAACAGGTTTCTGTAATTATAATTGTTAAAAAATACCGAATCAACAACCAGGTCAAGATCAAATTCCATACTTGCCGGGTCAAACCCAACACCACTTGATTCAGCAGACAGGGAAAGATCCTGTATCAGAGTGTCAAGGCCTATAAGCGACAGGGGGTGGCTTCCTTGCAGCTTCAGTCCGGCTGACCAATCAGGCACACCTGTGCCGGGATCCCTGTAGTTGAAAGCCACCTCCAAATGGGCAGCATCCATATCAAGTAAAGCCCCTGCCTCAAAATTATCAAGGCTTCCGAACCAGGAGGCCTTCAGGTCAATACTATCAGGCAGGTCAGTAAATTCGTCATACGGGCCTCCGGGAATATATGGAATTATTGATCCGGGATGTCCGTATAGCCTTATGTCAGGAAGGCGGAGGAGTAGACCGGCAGCATCTGGAAGGCCTTTCACCTCAGCCTTATCAAGAGTAAACGTGAAACGGTCCGGTACCTCCAAATAGAAGGTCTCCATTGCAATATCGCCAATAACACCTTCAGCCCTGGCAACCAGGTTTATTGACGGAGCCAGGTTGTCGGGAAAAATCATTTCCAGTTCTGGCACAAGAAGCATCAGGTCCCTTCCGAGAACAGCCCTGCTGATATCTGCACTTACAGCATATTGAGGTGAGAACATTGGCCCCGCAGGATCAAGCAGTGGTATCGAAGTGGAGAAATCTCCGGCCAAAAAGCTTTCTGATGTTTCAAGCAGCAACCCTTCGACCCTGGTGGTACTCCCGGTCTGAATAACTGCCGAAAGATTCTTTAGTTCAATACCCCCCATTTGTTTGCCGCTTAAACCCGACATAATAAATGACAGTGAATCAGGTGAAGCAAAGACCTCCCCGATGTCCATTGATATTCCTGCAAGCTCCATTTCACCGAAACTAACCACTGCCTCACTGGCACGTATATATTCCAATGCAAGAGTCATGGACTCCAGGTCCATATATCGCGGCATTATATCCAGATTACCCAGGTAAGTATCTGCGACAACTCCATCTTCATCGCCATAATAAAAGGACACGTTATCAATACGCAATCTCTCCAGGCCAATTTTGGGCATCTCTGCCTCCTTTTCATCCGGAGGCGGAGATTCACGACTGCCTTCAACCATTACCAGACTCACACGGCCATTGGCAATAATAGTACTTCCGAGCGAAAAGGTGTTCTTTTCAAGCAGCAGTTCATCTGCAGACGTTGACAGCAGTCCCAGACGGACATCAAGCTCCATACCGCTGATATGATCGCTGAAGAGCACAGCGGCATCCCTAAATTCCAGCTTGCCAATATCAAAGCTCCATGCAGTACCAGTACCGCCGGGTTCATTATTCTCATCTGTACCGGTCTGCAGGGAGTTCAGGAACAAATCCAGGTTAAACAGGGAATCGGGCTCTTGCCTTACCATCCTGAAGGTGGCATCTCCAATATTTATTCTTGCAGCCCTGATATTATTTCTGGCAAGCGCCAGTAAGCGGATATTAATATCAATACTGCCGGCATACAACAGTGTATCTCCCCTGTGATCCTCTACATACAATCCGTCCATACTGAATTTTGCAGGAATACCGATTGCAAGTCGCTCTATGCTTATAGTTGTCCCGGTGCGGGAGGCAAGGTGCCGGGTGAGGTGTCCGGCAAGCCAGGTCTGTACACCGGAGAACTGCACAAGGACAAGAAGTATGAACAGCAGGGCAAACAAACCAATCAGAACCCCTGAAAGGTATTTCAGCAGCATCCGCAACAAACTCTTTCTTTTTTTCGTCTTTGCCATTACTGATTAAAAATACAAAAAAAAGCCGGACCCGTAAGCCGGCTTTTTTTTGCTTCCCTTTGTAGTTGCTGCTTTTGAGGGTTTAATCTTGTCCCCTCATTGACATTATATCCCTGTCGAATACATAAAGCCCCTGTTTGCCAAGAAGCTCAAGCTTATCGAGTATTCCCTGAACTGAATCCTCTTCCTCCCTCTGTTCCGCAACAAACCACTGTATCCAGTTATTTGTAGCATAATCCTTCTCCTTCAGCGACAATTCCACAATATCATTTATTGCGCCTGAGACCATTTTCTCATGCTCGAGCGCTGCCTCAAAGGCTTCCTTTATCCCCGGAAACTCTGCCGGAGGTTGATCAACCCTTGGTACTACGGCATGTCCGCCCCTTTCATTGATATATCTGACAAACTTCAGCATATGTTCACGTTCCTCTTCCGATTGCGCGTAAAACCAGGCAGAAACACCATCAAATCCCTGGTCTTCTGCCCATGAAGCCATAGAGAGATAAAGATGTGAGGCATAGACCTCCTTGGCAACCTGATCATTCAGGATATTCAACATTTTTTTCGATAACATAATTTTTGTGTATTTTTAGGTTTATACTTCCAAAAGCAATAACACTTGGGAACTGCTTTTGTTTAGCAGAAAATTCCAAATTAAAACCGATTTAGCCATATGAGCCAAAAAGATGAAACTATCTGCACCTGCAATGATGTCAGCAGGCAAAAAGTAGAGAATGCCATAAGTGAGAAAGGATTGAAAACCATTGAAGAGGTAGGCGACCATACAGATGCCGGTACCATGTGCGGTGGATGTGTTGACGAAATTTACCTGCTGCTTGAGAAAATAAACGGCAAGGTGGAGCTTTGATACCCTTATCTTTCATATATTTAACCCTGTAAAACCAAGTAAAAGCAATATGAAATCAGTCTTCCCGAATTTTTCGCGCTGCCTTCTGCTTGCAGGCATATTTCTTTTTATGTCCTTACGGGCATTTTCGCTTGACAGCAAGGAAGAACTTGCTGCCTACATGGACGGGCTGATACATTCACACATGAAGGAGTACAGGGCTGCAAGCGGGGTTGCGGTCATAATCCGCGACGACGAGCTCATATTCCGCAAGGCCTACGGATATGAACACCTGGCTTCTGCCAAACCCGCTGATGCCGGCTCAACACTCTACAGGCTCGGATCGGTATCGAAACTATTTACCTGGATTGCTGTTCTCCAACAGGTTGAAAGGGGGCACCTTGACCTGGATGCAGATATAAATGTTTACCTGCAGGAATTTTCAATACCAGAAACATTTGATGAACCGGTTACACTGCGCAGCCTGATGTCTCACACTCCTGGGTTTGAAGATATCCTGCTTAAAATATTTATCAGGGAGGGGGAATCCTCGCCAACCCTTGAGGAGATCTTTAGAAAACAAATGCCCAGAAGGGTAAGGCCACCGATGAAGGAGGCATCCTACAGCAATCATGGCACCGGCCTGGCTCAATATATCGTTGAAGTTGTAAGCGGTAAAAGATTCGAGACCTATGTTGAAGAGAACATACTGTCTCCCCTGGGCATGAATCACACAACTTTCCGCCAGCCCCTGCCAGGCCACCTGAAAGGAAGTATGGCCACCGGTTATTCCTACCAGGACGGGGTGTTCAGGGAGAAAGGATTTGAAGTCGTACCCATGACGGGAGCCGGCGGGGCATCTGCAACAGCCGATGATATGGCGATTTTCTTAAGGGCGCTGCTGAACCACACGGCACATGATACCATAAGTCTTCTGGATTCGGCAAGCTTTGCGATAATGAGAGAGCCTGCAATCCAGCATGCGAATTTTATGAACCCTGCACTGCACGGGTTTATTGACATGAGCCCAGCCCATGTAAGGATAATCGGGCACGGGGGAAACACATTTTTGTTTCACTCAATGCTGGCGCTTTTCCCTGAGCATAATACAGGCATATTCATGTCTTTCAGCGGTGAGCAGGCAGCACCAATATGCAATCTGATACTTCAGCACATTGTAAAAATGTACTTCCCGGCAAGCCAGACGGATACAACTTTAACTAAACTCGAAGATGATTACCTGAGAGGCTTTGCAGGCACATATATTCCCAATCGCAGGCCACATTCCGACATACTGAAGATTATCGGACTTATAAGCGCAGTTGAGATCAGCGTTGAAGGTGAAAAGCTCCGCTTTACCGATCCCTACGGCGAAGTCCACATTATGCAGGCTGCAGACAGTACGACATTCCATGTTGAAGACAAGAACATATATGCCGGGTTTGAAAGAGCCCCGGGAGAGAAGGCGGAAAAGTTCTATATCAGTGATTTTCCAATAATAGCATGGGAGAGGGCTACAGGCCTATACAATATCAACCTCCATGTTCTGATCTTTCTTGCTACCCTGGCTGTGTCGCTGTATATACTCTTAGTATGGCCCTGGCTCTATTTTGCAAGAAAGAGATATGATAAAAAGAACAGGATGCGCAACACGCTGCCTTTATTTCCTAAGGCCGCTGCATGGATGGCATCACTCTTGATATTCCTGTTCTATATTGTCCTGCTGCTCTCAACTGAAGGTAACGAAATAGTTTTTGGCATCCCTTCATCAATAAGGGCGGGGTTGATACTACCCCTGGCAGCAATCCCGTTTGTGCTTTTGATGGTGGTAAACAACATATATATATGGAATACACCCAATCTAAAGAGGCTCAGCAGGATATTTTACCTGATGGCAACAATTGTTCTGATATGCGGCATCCTGCAGTTACACTTTTTTAACTTACTGGGGTGGAGGTTTTAAACACAGATTTTGCAATGAACAGGATTTACAACAGCCTGCTGATAGTATTGCTGCTTTTACAGTGCCTTTACATTCCCTCATGCAAGCAGGAAAAGGAAACCAACGACTGGCCATCAGAAAGGCTTCAGAACTGGCTGGATTATTATGATCTTTCAATGGAAGACTTTGACGAAAAGGACCGTTTCGACAGGGCCTACCGGGTCATTTACGAGTTCAGCCTGTCGGAAGATGATATGTATGCCCCCCTTTATATATATTCCGAAGACTCTTCCAGGGCGATTGATATAGACAGTTACCATCTGGTGCTTGAGAGAACAGATAAAGGAGAACTTTTCTCCCCGGGCAGGGAGGCTGATATGGAGGCTGCACTCATAGACCTGAATAAAGGGGTGAGAAAGAGGCTGCTGTTCTGTGGCCCGTCATGTGTATTCGAGGAGGCTGGCTTTCATCCCGGGGGACATGTCTTTGTAGCCGGTTTTGCAGAGAGTGAAACAGCTTACTATCCTGTTATATGGTATATTGATGAAGATAACGGTTATATAGTGATTGAGAGAGCCTCAGAAAGAGATCTCCCGGCAGCAAAGATCAGATATATACCTGACAGGCGCCTGAGCGGGGTTATCTTCTGGCACCAGCCCGAAGGACTGCATCTGGATGTTCCCCTGTAATTTTAATTGCATATCCTTTTCTCAGATACCCGGACACCTCAGTATCCTGTTGCGGAACCTTTGCCTGGAAGTATAGAAGTCGAAGGCAGTGCTTAACTCATGGGAGGGGTCGACGCATCTTTCAGCAGCTTATGGCATCAGGTGAGGCAATACCGGTCTTTTCAAATATAGTTAAAATTATCCGGGTTTCAGCAGCCAAAACTGAGCTTTTTATTATCTTCGCCCCGGATTTTAAATTATAAAAACGGCATTGCTTTAATTCTCTGTTAATGTTGTCATTCAGGTTCTTTTTTCGCTGTACACTTCTTCTCCATTTTCTATTACTGACTGGTTACAACTACTCAAATGCAAACGAGCGAAGGGAACTCACCGCTGTCAGGACACCCCTGCCGCCTGTAATTGACGGGACGATAAGGGATCCGCTTTGGCAAACTGCAAATGTTACAGACAGGTTTCAGCAGTATGAGCCACGAAATGACCGTCCTGCAACATTCGATACCGAGGTAAGGGTATTGTACGATGATGAGGCCCTTTACATTGCTGCAAGATTATATGACTCCTCACCCGACAGCATCCTTCGTGAAATGGGCCTGCGCAATTCCGGAAATGACCTTAATGCTGACAGATTCTACGTTGATATAAACCCATTTGATGATGGTATAAACGGATTTCGCTTCCAGGTTTCGGCTTCGGGTGTTCAGACCGATGCAAACCTTGCAGGGCCGGGCCGTAACGGCGATCTGAACTGGGATGCCGTATGGGTAAGTGAAGTCGGTACAACTGAAAACGGCTGGACAGTGGAAATGAAAATACCATACTCCGCCCTTCGGTTCCCCAGGGGTAACATTCAGAAGTGGGGCATAAATTTCTGGAGGGAGATAAGGCGCAAAAGAGAAACCTCAAGCTGGAACTTCGTTGACCGCCGTGTCGGTGATGAACTTGCCTACCTTGGCAGCCTCACGGGAATTGATGGGGTAAGCCCTCCCCTGAGGCTGGCATTCTACCCCTACATTTCCAATTACGTTGAGAAGAATGGCTTCGACCGCGGCTGGGCAAATTCATTCAATGGCGGTATGGATGTGAAATACGGCATCAGCCCAAGCTTCACTATGGACATGACACTCATACCCGACTTTGGCCAGGTACAGTCGGATGCCAAGGTCCTTAACCTGACACCGTTTGAGGTTAAATATGACGAGAACCGCCAGTTCTTTACAGAAGGCACAGAGTTGTTTGAAAAGGCAGACCTGTTCTATTCAAGGCGTATAGGTGACAGGCCCCGGGGTTATCAACTGGCCGCAGCTGAGGCGGGCGAAGGTGAGATTGTGTATGAGAACCCACTTGAAAACCGCATGATAAACGCCACAAAGATTTCCGGGAGGACCTCGGGGGGGCTTGGTGTCGGATTTTTCAACGCCATGACTGCGGCAAGCAGGGCCACCATAATGGACACCCTGAGCGGTGAATCCAGGAAGGTAACTACCCAGCCATTCACCAACTACAATCTGATGGTACTTGACCAGAGCCTTAAAAACAACTCATATATGAGCCTTGTGAATACTAATGTAGCAGGCTCAGAGGAAGGATATACCGCAAATGTCACCGGTACCGAGTTCAGGTTCATGGACAACAGCAATATGTTCAGGATAAGCGGATCTGGCGCAATAAACCAACAGTACTTCTCCGGCGGTGAAAACAACTATGGGTTCAAGTATGATATTGAGGCCGGCAAAACGGGGGGCACCTGGAGGTATTACTACAGCCGCAGTGTAATAAGCGATACTTACGACCAGAATGACATGGGGTTTTTAAGAAGGAACAACCGTATTGACGACGGACTTACACTTGGCTACAATGTATTTGACCCTTTCTGGAGGTTCTGGTCGCTGACCAACTCTCTCAGTCTTACCTATTCCAGGCTTTTTGAACCCAATACTTTCACCTCTCTGGAGATCGGCCATAATATGATGATGCTATTTGATACTCGCTTCCATATAAGCCTTAACACAAGGTATAGACCAAGGGGGGAAAGGGATTATTATGAACCCAGGGTGCCGGGAAGGTATTACAGGACAAATGAGGAACTCAGCATCAATATGCGTTACTCATCGGATTACCGCAAAAGGCTGTATGTCGACGGCAGCTTCAGTTACGGAATACAGGAATCAGCCGTCAGGAAGAAGGAGTACGGATTTATGCTGCGCCCCACCTTCCGCATCAGCGACAGAATGAATACATCTTATGGTTTCGAGTATGAAGAAAAGATAAACGATCTGGGATATGTGATGCATACCCGGCAAGATTCTGTCTATTTCGGCAGAAGACACTCCCCGACAGTGACCAATACCCTGCGGACCACCTATATCTTTTCCAATGACCTGTCGCTCGATTTTAATCTCAGGCATTACTGGTCAAGGGTTGACTATGACGGGCAGTATTACCTGCTCGGCAGCAACGGCATACCGGAAGAAACAGCCAGGGATCTAGATGTGCACGATATAAATTACAATGCCTTTACCATCGACATGATGCTTACCTGGCATTTTGCACCCGGAAGTCAGATGACCCTTGCCTGGAAAAATGTTATAGATCACAGAGTGACCGGGATACATCATGGCTATATTGACAATTTCCGCGACATGCTGGACCATCCCCAGATAAACAGCCTTTCACTAAGAGTCTTATACTACCTTGACTTCCAAAATGTTAAAACCCTGAATGAGAGACTCAGGAGTTGATAATAAATATTTTTTGTATTTTTCTTGTTAGGATAAAGAATAATGTATATTTTTGCACTTTATATGCATATTTATACATTACAGCCATGAGATCACAACGACTACTTGCGATCAAAAAGATCATCCAGACCGAGAAGATCGGCAACCAGGAAGAGCTCCTTCAAAGATTAACAGATCAGGGATTCGACCTCACCCAGGCAACAGTTTCCCGAGACCTTAAAGCCCTGCAGGCCGGCAAAAAGGCAGACCCGGAAAAGGGCAGTATATTGTACCTTCCCGGGCAGAGCGGGTCACTTCAGGATTATCCGTCAATAGACCAGTCATTGCTTACCTCGGCATTCCAGTCGGTCCAATTTGCCAACCAGTTCGGTGTAATAAAGACCATCCCCGGCTATGCCAACAGTGTGGCAGTTGCTATCGACAAAGCAGGCAGGCATGAAATAGTTGGTACAATTGCCGGCGACGACACAATACTGCTTATACCCCAGGAGGGCATGGATAAAAATGCAGTAAAAAAAGCCTTACAGATCATTTTTCCGGGGCTCGATGATGTAATATTCTCTCCCGGTTACTAAAACAATAACAAACAGATTCATCAATACTTAATCTCTTTTAAATGCCTTATGAACTACAATAAACAGGAAAAGATAGTACTTGCTTACAGCGGGGGATTGGACACATCAGTAATACTGAAATGGCTCATAGACCAGGGATACGAGGTAATAGCATACATTGCCGACGTAGGTCAGGAAGATGATTTTCAGGAGGCCAAAAAAAAGGCTCTGCAGATAGGGGCCAGTGAAGTTTATATAGAGGATCTCCGGGAGGAGTTCGTAAGGGACTTTATATTTCCGGCGATCCAGGCATCTGCAATATATGAGAACCGTTATCTGCTCGGTACTGCCCTGGCAAGGCCCCTTATTGCAAAAAGACAGATTGAGCTGGCTGCTGAAACGGGCGCATCATACGTATCGCACGGAGCCACGGGGAAGGGAAATGACCAGGTACGCTTTGAGCTCACATATTATGCACTTAACCCCTCCATAAAGGTTTTTGCCCCCTGGAAGGATCGTGAATTCCTTGAACAGTTCAAAGGCAGGACAGACATGCTGAACTATGCAGAGCAAAAAGGCATACCCGTAAAGGCATCACTTAAGAAGCCATACAGTGAGGACGACAATCTGCTGCACATAAGTCACGAGGCCGGAGTCCTTGAAGACCCTGCCTTCAAACCCGGCAAGGATATACTGTCAAGGATAACCCATCCTGCCGACGCACCCGACAAGGTGACCAGTATAAGTATCACCTTCAGGGATGGAATACCTGTAAAGGTTGAAAACCCGGAGGAAGGTGTTTCAGTGACCGGGCATCTTGAATTGTTCAACTACCTGAATGAGCTTGGATGCAAAAATGGCATCGGCCTGCTCGACATGGTCGAGAACCGCTATGTCGGGATAAAATCAAGGGGTGTTTACGAAACCCCGGGTGCCAGTATCCTCTTTATTGCACACATGGATATCGAAGGTATTGCAATGGACAGGGAAGTACTCAGGCTGCGGAATATGCTTTCTCCAAAGTTTGCCGAGCTGGCATACAATGGATTCTGGTACAGCCCTGAAATGGATTTTTTAAGGGCGGCACTCAACAAGAGTCAGGAACTCATTGACGGTATTGTATACCTCGGGCTATATAAGGGCAATGTGTTGGTTGAAGGCAGGGAGTCACCAAGCGCATTGTATGACAAGGACCTCTCTAGTATGGATATTGAAGGGGGTTTCGATCAGCAGGACTCGGAGGGTTTCATAAAGATAAACGCCATACGCCTTATGGCGCATCACGCCATCCTGGCGAAATCACAATCAAGGCTGAAGAAAAATAATATAATCAACAACAGCTTAATCCAGGAGATGATAAAATGACGATTTGGGATAAGGGGAAAAAAACCGATGAGAGGATGATGGAGTTCACCTCAGCAAGGGACAGGGAGCTCGATCAACAGCTTCTTTGGGCTGATATTGCCGGAACTGCTGCACATGTTGTCATGCTGGGCAAAACCGGTATTATATCCGCAGAGGACTCCAAAAAAACAGTTGATGCGCTCAGGGAGATGTTTAAAGACTCCCTTGAAGGCAATGTCAGAATTGATAAAGACTCAGAAGATGTCCACAGCTTCATTGAATCATATCTGGAGAAAAAGACTGGTGAAGCAGGCAAAAAGATACATACCGGGAGATCCAGGAATGATCAGGTTATGGTGGCAATGCGCTTGTACATGAGGCGCAATATGAATGAAATATGCAATCTTACCGACCGCCTGTTCTTGCTGCTCCTGAACTATGGTGAACAATACCGCGACATGGCAATGCCTGGTTACACGCATATGCAGGTTGCCATGCCATCCAGTTTCGGTCTCTGGTTCTCGGCATATGCCGAGAGCCTTGCCGACGATCTGAAGGCAATCCGGTATGCCTATTCAATGGTAAACCAGAACCCCCTTGGCTCAGGCGCAGGATATGGGTCTTCATTTCCCCTCGACAGGGAGATGACAACGAGGCTTCTGGGTTTTGAGGAGCTGAACATAAACCCTATATATGCACAGATGACAAGGGTAAGGGCAGAAAAGGCCTTTGCGGTTGCAATAGCATCCCTTGCCACAACAATAGGCCGGCTGGCCACAGATATCTGTATGTATTCAGGCGAAAACTTTGCATTTATCAGGATAAAAGAGGAGGTAACTACCGGATCAAGCATTATGCCGCACAAGCAGAATCCCGACCTCGCCGAGTTAATAAGGGGGCGCTGCAATATACTCCAGAACCTGCCTCAAAACATAAACATGCTGGCTGCCAACCTGCCCACAGGATACCACCGCGACTTTCAGCTGATCAAGGAGGTTCTCTTCCCGGCAACAGACACCATAAAGGATTGCCTGGATATGATGCACCTGCTTGTATCCAATATATCTGTAAGGACAGGAATATCGGGTGATCCCAGGTACACCTATATGTACAGTGTTGAGGAGGTTAACCGCCTGGTGATGAAAAATATACCTTTCAGGGAAGCTTACCACAAGGTAGCACTAAAGATACGGAAGGGTGAATTTGCACCGGGAAGAATTGTCAAACATACCCATACAGGAAGTACCGGCAATCCCTGTCTTGATAAAATAGAGGAAAAATACAAAAGGCTTAGGGGGTCCATTCCTTTCGACGAAGCTGATAAAGCAATTGAAAAATTAATGAATACCTGATGAAAGATACTGTTAAGAAGAACCTTCATGAAAATGATGCGGTACTGCAGCTGCAAAACGGAATATCATTAAAAGGAAGATCATTTGGTTACAAAAAGCGGGTTTCAGGCGAAGTGGTTTTCAATACAGCAATGACCGCATACCCCGAGAGTCTGACCGACCCGTCATATACAGGGCAGATCCTGGTAGCGACATACCCCCTGATAGGCAATTACGGTATTCCTCCTTCCGGATCCGTTAACGGCTTAAAGGAAAACTTTGAATCGGACGGTATACATATTGCAGGCCTTGTGGTCACAGACTATTCATGGCGCTATAGCCACTGGAATGCGCGCGAAAGCCTTGGTGACTGGTTGAAGTCCCACAGGGTGCCGGCGATCTGCGGCATTGACACCAGGGAGCTTACCAGAATTTTGCGGGAAGAAGGATGTATGCCCGGACGAATTATTTCAGGTGGTGGTGATAGCGAAGAAGATTGGACATTTCAACCCGGACAGACTCCCGTTTCCGGGGTAAGCACAAAAGAGGTAAAAACATACGGAAGCGGAAAATACAGGATACTTCTTGTCGACTGCGGGGTAAAGTTCAATATCATCCGCAGCCTTCTCAGGTACGATACAACCGTTGTACGAGTACCCTGGGATTATGACTGCAGCAGGGATGATTACGACGGCCTGGTTATATCCAATGGCCCGGGTGATCCGGGTTTATGCATGCCAGTTGTGGACAACCTAAAAAAGTCGTTTCTGTCAGACGCACCAATTTTCGGAATATGCCTTGGAAGCCAACTGATGGGGCTCGCATCCGGAGGGCGGACATATAAGCTGAAATACGGTCACAGGAGTCACAACCAGCCGGTGATATGCAGTAAAGATGATCGCTGCTATATAACTTCCCAGAATCATGGATATGCACTTGACAGCTCAAGCCTTGGAGAAGGATGGGAGGTATATTTTTCCAATCTCAATGACGGAAGCTGCGAAGGTATAAAACACAGGGAGAAACCGTTTTTCGCTACGCAGTTTCACCCGGAAGCCTCAGGAGGACCAACCGATACCGCTTTCCTGTTTGATGATTTCATGAATTTAGTTACACGTTTCAGATCATAAACCTTACATCACCCAAAAAAAATGACAGAGAACGAACCCAAACAAAATATCTCCAAAATACTGGTACTTGGATCAGGGGCACTTAAGATCGGTGAAGCCGGTGAGTTTGACTATTCCGGATCACAGGCCCTGAAAGCACTTAAGGAAGAGGGTATCTCAACAGTACTGATCAATCCCAATATTGCAACCGTACAAACATCTGAGGGTATAGCCGACAAGGTATACTTTCTTCCGATTACCCCTGAATTTGTCGAGAAGGTTATTAAAAGGGAAAAGCCCCAGGGAATAATGCTCTCATTCGGGGGCCAGACCGCACTTAACTGCGGTATAGCGCTGGAAGACAGCGGTGTGCTCCAAAGGGAGGGTGTCAGGGTATTGGGCACTCCGGTAGGTGCCATTAAGGCAACCGAAGATCGCGACCTGTTTATCCGCAAACTGGATGAAATTGATGTAAAGACCGCCCGAAGTCATGCTGTATCTTCTTTTAAGGAAGCCCATAAAGCAGCAGATTCTGTTGGTTATCCCGTAATTGTAAGGGCTGCTTACGCCCTTGGGGGCCTGGGCAGCGGATTTGCCAGGAACCAAAGCGAACTTGAAGATCTTTGCCGGACTGCATTCGCTTATTCATCCCAGGTACTGATTGAAGAATCCCTGAAGGGATGGAAGGAGATAGAGTACGAAGTAGTGCGCGACAGCAGGGACAATTGCATTACAGTGTGCAATATGGAGAATGTCGATCCTCTTGGTATACATACCGGAGAGAGCATAGTGGTGGCACCTTCACAGACCCTGTCTAACGAAGAGTACCACTACCTTCGCAGGCTTTCGATAATGATAATACGCCATATAGGGGTAGTAGGGGAATGCAATGTACAGTACGCCCTGGATCCAAAATCCCTTGATTACAGGGTAATAGAGGTAAACGCGAGGCTATCGCGCTCCAGTGCACTTGCCTCCAAGGCCACAGGCTACCCGCTTGCTTTCGTTGCCGCAAAGCTGGGGCTTGGTTACGGTCTTCACGAACTCAAAAACAATATTACCCAAACCACTACAGCCTTTTTTGAACCCGCACTAGACTATGTGGTCTGCAAACTACCCCGGTGGGATATGGGAAAGTTCAGCGGGGTGTCGAAGGAGATCGGAAGCAGCATGAAAAGCGTGGGTGAGGTAATGGCGATCGGACGTACCTTTGAGGAAGCGATCCAGAAGGGCATTAGAATGATCGGGCAGGGATTGCATGGATTTGTGGGCAACTCAGACCTGCAATTCGAGGATATAGAATCCGCCCTGGGCAACCCCACCGATATGCGTCTTTATGCAATCCAGGCCGCGATGGCTTCCGGATACACAACAGAAAAGATACACGATCTGACCAGAATAGACATATGGTTTCTGGACAAGCTCAGAAACATATACGAGGTAAACATTGAACTCGGAGAATATGGGAAGCTAGAAAATATCCCGGCCGGGCTTCTTAAGGAAGCAAAGCTCAGAGGGTTCTCTGACTTCCAAATAGTCAGGTCAGTGCTTAAGTGCGACGACAGGGATTTCGAGAATAATATACACCGGCTGCGTAAAATAAGAAAAACAAAAGGGATTATACCCTATGTGAAACAAATAGATACAATGGCAGCTGAGTATCCTGCCAAAACAAACTACCTTTACCTCAGCTATGCCGCATCCACGCACGATGTGGAATTCATCAATGACCAGAATTCGGTTGTTGTTCTGGGATCGGGTGCCTACAGGATAGGAAGCAGCGTGGAATTCGACTGGTGCGGTGTTAATGCCCTGCAAACAATTGCTGCAGAGGGGATGCGTTCTGTTATGATAAACTACAACCCCGAAACCGTCAGCACCGATTATGATGTATGTGACCGGCTTTACTTCGACGAACTGTCACTCGAAAGAGTACTCGACATACTTGAGCTGGAAAGGCCCAGGGGGACCATAGTATCAACCGGCGGACAGATCCCGAATAACCTGGCAATGAGACTGCACAGATACAATATGCCGGTTCTGGGCACTTCACCCCTTTCAATAGACAGGGCCGAAAACCGTCATAAATTCTCGGCCATGCTTGATAAGCTCGGCATCGACCAGCCCCGATGGAAGGAGATGACAACAATAGAAGAGATCACCGGGTTTGCAGAAAAGGTGGGATTCCCTCTGCTTATAAGACCATCTTACGTACTGTCAGGTGCTGCGATGAATATCGTTTCCAACAGCGAGGAACTGCACCACTTCCTGACACTGGCCACAAAAGTATCAAAACAGTATCCGGTTGTAGTTACTGAGTTCATTGAAGAGGCCAAGGAAATAGAAATAGATGCCGTGGCATCTGGCGGTGAGATACTGGCATATGCACTCAGCGAACACATAGAGTTTGCCGGGGTTCACTCAGGTGATGCAACAATGGTAATGCCACCCCAGAAGCTATATTTTGAAACGATCAGAAGAGTCAAGAGGATCAGCACTGCAATCGCCCACGAACTTAATATAACCGGACCGTTTAATATGCAACTGCTGGCCAGGGACAACCAGGTAAAGGTAATTGAGTGCAATCTTAGGGCATCCAGAAGCTTCCCCTTTGCATCCAAGGTGCTGCACTTTAACCTTATAGAGCTTGCTACAAAGGCAATGCTGGGCAAAAAAGTAGAGAAACCTTCGGGGTCAATGTTCGAAATAGACCATATAGGGATCAAGGCCCCCCAGTTCAGCTTTTCGCGCCTTGCCAAGGCAGATCCAGTGCTGGGGGTTGAGATGTCCTCCACAGGTGAAGTAGGCTGCATAGGCGACTCATATTACGAGGCCGTGCTAAAGGCAATGCTGTCGGTTGGCTATACAGTCCCGAAAAAGAACATCCTCCTCAGCACAGGCCCAATGAGGTCTAAGGTGGAGCTGATAAAATCATGCAAAATGCTAGTAGATAAGGGGTATGAGCTCTTTGCCACCAAAGGCACCTCTCATTTCCTTGGCCTTAACGGTATAGAGGCAACAGCACTACACTGGCCCGATGAAGATGCCAAGCCAAATGTCCTTGATTACCTCAGGAGCAATATAATTGATCTTGTGATTAACATCCCGAAGGATAATACCCGGAACGAATTGTATAATGACTATACTATCAGGAGGAATGCCATAGACTGCAATATCCCGCTTATAACAAATGCAAGGCTTGCAAGCGCATTTATTTACTCTTTCTGTATGCTTTCGACTTCCGAACTGCAGATAAAGAGCTGGGACGAATACTACCAGGCGTGACCGGCAATAATACAGAAACACAGGTTTGTACACAAAAATAATTGTTGTACTTTAGCCTGATGACCAATTCAGAAAATATACCCGACGACAGGAA
>SLKR01000108.1 GCA_007134525.1 Bacteroidales bacterium
ACCCATTAAAATAAATGCCGACGCGCTCACAAAGAAATCCCTGATGAATACTTGTCTGTAATTAAGCGGTTCGGTGAAGGGATCGAGTGATGCTGCTGTCCCTACCGGTTCATCCCTGTATATGACAATGGCTTCCTCAAAGAGGTGTTTTTATCCCTTTCCGGATCCAGTAACACCTTGTTTACAAGGAACTCCTTTTTGTCTGATCCTTTTTCCGGTATCATATACTGGCCTTATCTTTTTTCCTGATTGAAACAACGATCTCTTTTAAAGAGTCCAGGGTGATATTTGTATAAAACTTATCATTTACCTGGATTAAAGGGGCCAGTCCGCATGCCCCCATGCAACTTACAACCTCCAGGCTGAAAAGACCATCCTCCCCTGTCTCTCCCTCGCTTACCTTTATCAGTTTCTCAAGTTCTTTCAGGATCGTTGATGCACCTGCCACATGGCACGCCGTGCCATGGCATAGCCTGAAATGGTGCCTGCCCCGGGAAGTAAAACGGAAGTTGTCATAAAAGGTGGCAACCCCGTAAATCTTGTTCTCACTCATCCCGAGATAACGCCCCACTTCGTTTATAACTTCAGATGACAGGTAACCAAACTCATCCTGAACTGCCTGGAGTATAGGAATAAGGTCCTCCCTTTTTTGATTAGGGAACTTCTGGAAAACCTTGTCAATATCAGTTGTATCCATAAACACAATTGCGTGTTGATATTTTTTTCACAATATACAAGAAAATATTTACCTGATATAAAAAAAGCTCTTAAAAGCTTATAAATCATTGAAACAAAAATAAATTAAAAATAAGGATAATTCTAATTATCACAGGCAAACATTATCAGTGGACAAAAAATGTTATTTAGACCAGTTCTTAAATAAGGCGTCGTAATAAAGATGTGAAGCAATTAACTGATTTTCTTAAAAGCTTTACTTATTTTTGTTATTTAAAGGCTTATAACAGCAAAATCCGGACCGGAATGGATGAAGAAATAGTAATTTGCATGGGCAGCAGCTGTTTTTCGAGGGGAAACAGGAACAGCCTCGGGATAATCAAGAAATATCTCAGGGAAAAAGGGCTTGAGAACAGTATAACGTTCAGGGGGGCCCATTGTTTCGGAGAGTGTGAGAACGGACCCGTGCTAATGATTGGTGAAAGAAAATTTACAAGGGTCAGCCCGGAAAGAGTTACCGAACTGCTGGATTCCTTCTTTTCAGGCCAGCACAACTAATCAAGCCCACAACCAATGAAAATCATTCAGATTGACCACAATCGCTGCACACTGTCATATGCCTGTGTAAGGGCCTGCCCTGTTAAGGCAATTACCGCAGGGAGCAGTGAAGGAAAACCCATAGTGAACCACAAAAGGTGCATCGGTTGCGGCAGCTGCCTTTCTGTTTGTGCCTCTGATGCCATTTCCCACTTCAGCGATATAGACAAGGTGGTGAAAATGCTTTCCTCAGAAAAGAAGACAGGGGCAATTGTTGATCCTACTATAAGCGGAGAGTTTCCGGATATAACAGATTACCGGAAATTTGTGGAAATGATACGCAGCCTTGGGTTTGATTACGTTAATGAGGTCTCCTTCGGGGTTGACCTTGTTGCTAAAAAATACAATGAACTGCTAACGAACTTCAGGGGAAAATACTATATGCTCTCAAACTGTCCGAGCCTGGTATCCTATATTGAGAAGTTCTATCCTGAACTTACCGACAACCTTGCCCCGCTTGTAACTCCAATGACAGCAAGTGCCAAGGTTGTTCGGAAAACATTTGGCAAGGACCTTAACCTTGTTTTCATAGGCCCCTGCCTTTCTGCAAAACACGAAGCAGGGCTTTATGATGATTCAGGCAGGGTTGATGCGGTACTCACCTTCAGTGAACTCAGGGAGCTATTCAAACGCTTCAGCATAAAGGAAGCGAAAGTTGAATATTCTGATTTTGACAAGCCTATTGGTTACCTTGGTTCACTTTATCCGATCAGCAACGGGATATTGCAGGCAGCCGGGCTTGACGAGTCCCTGCTCAACGGAAAGGTTATTACTGTTAAGGAAAAGAACAATATGCTTGATGTTGTTGATGAGTTCAACGACCATCCGGAGTCACTGAAGAATCACTTCAACATCTTCTACCATTCAGGCTGCATAATGGGGCCGGGTACAACTGATATATCAAATAAATATCTCAGGAGGACCATGGTAACCGATTATGTCAGAAAGAGACTGAAAGGATTTGATAAAAAAACATGGGAAAAGGAGATCGAAAAATATCTTGAACTGGATCTGGGCAGAAACTTTAAAATTGATGATCAGAGGCTTCCCCGGCCCGACAGTGAACAACTTGAAGAGATACTAAAGAGCCTTGGGAAAGACCCGAATGAAAAAGCTGCCTGCACTGCCTGCGGATTCAGGAGCTGCCATGAGTTTGCCGAATCCATAAGCCAGGGGTTGACCAAACCTGAAATGTGTCTCAATTATTCGATAAAGAACAAACAGGAATACATCAAAACCCTGAAGAACAATAACAAGAAGATTAAAAAGGAGCTCGAAGCACTTCAGGAGAAGGAGAAAGCCATACTTGAAGAAAACCAGAAACTCAAACAACGATCTGAAACTACATCCTCTCTTTTGAAGAACCTGCCATCGGCAGCAGTAATAATTGATGAAAAGCTAAAGGTAATAGAGAGTAACGAAAGCTTTATCAAAGTGCTGGGAGAGGACGCAAAGCTCATCAACGATGTAATACCCGGACTTACCGGCGCCGACCTGAAGACCCTTTTACCCTATAACCTTTACAACCTTTTCTCATACGTACTTGAAAACGACGAAAACATTCTAGGCAGGGATGTAGAATATGGCGACCGTTTGTTGAATATAAGCATTTATTCGCTTAAGCCCAATAAGATAGTCGGCGGCGTATTAAGGGATATGTACGTTGCGGAGGTACGACAGGAGGAGATTATTAGCAGGGTCAGTGAGGTAATTGATGAAAACCTTAAAATGGTACAGAAGATAGCCTTCAGCCTTGGTGAAGGAGCCAGCACAACAGAGAAAATGCTAAACTCCATAATCGAAACATACAGAAAGACCAAAAAGGACTGAGTAAATAATCCAGTATGACAGAAACCTTCTATATAGAGGTTGGATCGGCCCAGCGTAATCATTTGGATGAACGCATTTGCGGAGATATGTTCATTTCGGAAAAGCTTAAGGAAGAAGGCCGTACAGTCGTTGTTCTTTCAGACGGGATGGGACACGGGGTGAAGGCAAACCTGCTTGCAACCCTTACCGCAACCATGGCGCTTAACTTTACAAAGGAACACAAGGACGCACACAAGATCGCCGAGATCATAATGAATACCCTTCCCGTTTGCAGCGAACGCAAGATAAGTTATGCCACATTTACTATTGTTGACATCGAAGAGGATGGTCAGTGCACCATACTAAACTATGACAACCCGGATCCGGTAATTGTAAGGGACGGGAATATGCTCAACCCGGAGTGGCAGCATATTTCGATAAAAGCTGAAGGTAACCAGGAAAGGGAGATTCTGGCATGCAGCTTCAAAGGTCTTAAGGAAGACCGCATACTTTTGATGTCTGATGGAGTTACCCAGTCAGGCCTTGGAAAAGGGAAATACCTGCTGGGATGGGGCAGCGACAATGTTGAAAAATACTTCAATGAGATAATCAATGACCAGCCTGGCATTTCCGCCTCCCGCCTGGCATCAATGGTAGTTAACAAAGCACATTCAAACGACGGATACCAGGCTAAGGACGATACCAGTACTGCCGTTATTTACTTTCGTGAGCCCCGCCGCCTTCTTTTATGTTCGGGTCCCCCTTACGAAAAAAGCAAGGATGGAGAGCTTGCTGCCACAGTAAAGAACTTTAGGGGAAAAAAGATACTTTGCGGGGGCACCACTGCCGACATTGTTTCACGCGAACTGGATATTCCGATAAGGGATACCCTTGAATTTGAGGATCCCGACCTGCCTCCGGTATCTTACATGGATAATATAGAACTGGTAACAGAGGGGATACTCACCCTCAGCAAAACCGCGGAGATCCTTGATAAGTACAACCAAAGCACCCAGCTTGGCAAAGGGCCGGCCGATCTTATTGTCAGGCAGCTTTTGGAGAGTGACGAAATACACCTGCTTACAGGAACGGCAATAAACGTCGCACATCAGGACCCAAACCTGCCGGTTGAACTGGAAATAAGGCGAACGGTAATGAAAAGGATCGTACGCATACTGGAAGAGAAGTTTTTGAAAACGGTAAGTTTAAGATATATCTGAGATATGCCGGATGACGAACTTTATATGCAAAGATGCGTAGAGCTTGCCCGCCTCGGCCTGGGAAAGACAACCCCCAACCCCATGGTAGGGGCTGTTGTCGTTCAGGGTGGCAGGATAACCGGTGAGGGATACCATCGCAGGTATGGCGGACATCATGCAGAGGTTGAAGCAATAGAAAGTGTCAGGGACAAGGAATCCCTCACTGAGTCAAGCCTCTATGTAAGTCTTGAGCCCTGCTGTCATCATGGCAAAACACCACCCTGCACTGATCTGATATTGCGCAGTAAGATACCGCGAGTGATAGTGGGCACCGCAGACCCTTTCGACGAAGTTGCGGGAAAGGGGATCGCCAGGCTCAGGGCTAACGGTTGCGAAGTTACTGTAGGTGTACTCAAGGAAGAGTGCAGGAAGCTGAATAAAAGGTTTTTTACATTTCATGAAAAAAAGCGCCCGTATATAATTCTTAAATGGGCAATGACAGCCGATGCCTTTATTGATATAAAGAGGGAAGATGGTGCTGAGGCAGTCCCGACATGGATAACAAGCGAAAAGCTGCGTATGCTGGTACACAAATGGCGTACAGAGGAAGCAGCAATTATTGTAGGAACCAATACGGTTGTAAAAGACAACCCCCGGCTCAATGTGCGCAACTGGAACGGCCCATCCCCCCTGAGAATATTCCTCGACAGGAAGCTTGCCATACCTGCTGGAGTGAATCTTCTTGACAACAGCCTGCCAACTGTTGTGGTCAATGAAATAACCGAGAAAACAACAGGTCGCACCACTTACTGGAAAATACCCTTCGACGGGCTTTTACTGCATAACCTGGCAGCACGTTTATATGAAAATAACATCCAGTCGCTTATAGTAGAGGGAGGGCAGATGCTCCTGCAGAGTTTCATAGACCAAGGTCTCTGGGACGAAGCCAGGGTGTTTGCCGGGAGGCAGTTTTTCGGCCAGGGAGTGAGGGCACCCGGGTTCAGTGCAGGGAACAAAGGCAGGCAGGTAATTATTGGCAACGAGTGCTTCTATTATTTCAGGAACAGTAGCGGAGCATGGTCAGGCAAAAAGACACATACAAAACTATAGGCAAGGTTTCTTCTGGCCTGTTTAAGGACAAGGGAAGCAAATTCATCTCCTTTGCATTTCCCGTAAGGGATGAAGAAGAGATAGCCGGTATAATCTCGGGCCTCAGAAAAGAGTATCATGATGCCCGTCATCACTGTTATGCATGGTCGCTTGGCTATGAAGGTGAATCCTTCAGATATAATGATGACGGAGAGCCGTCCGGCACTGCAGGGAAGCCTGTTTTCGGCCAGATAAGGTCTTTTGGCCTTCGTAATATACTAATTGTGGTGATAAGGTATTTCGGAGGTACAAAACTGGGCGTCAGGGGTCTTATAAATGCATACAAGGGTGCTGCACAGGATGCTATCGAAAACAATACCATTATCACCAGCATCATTTACGATCATTACAGAATATATTTCGGGTATGAACAAATGAATGATGTTATGCGCACTTTAAAGGAGTATGACCTCAGCCAGAGGGAACACGATTTCGGCCTGACCTGCAGCCTGGAATTCTCCGTAAGGGCCTCATTGAAAGATATGGTAATGTCGCAGCTTGAAAAGATAAAGGATGTTGAAACAGACTTTCTTTACAGGCTTTAAACAGACTGTTTTTATTTAGCGACAATCTTTTTTTTTGTATTGCTTTTTATATTAATAAGTGTTATTATTGCTACTGTCGGTTACCATCTTTAAATTAGCCCCTGAACATGATAACATGCCACAAACGCCTTTATGGTAAGGCTATCTTTTTACTTCTGTTTTTCTGGGCCTGCTCCTCACCCCAATCACCAGCCTATCTGGAAGGATATTTGATACCGGTTGACAGTATCTCAGCTCCGCAAATGGATGAAGCTGCTGACTCCCTGATATCAGTTTACAGATCCGCTCTTGAAGACGAGATGCAGCAGGTAATAGCCCATTCCGAACATACAATGGAAAGAGGAAGGCCTGAGGGGCTTTTAAATAACTTCGTTGCTGACCTGATAATGGAAACAGGCGAGAAACTATATAACCCCTCAGATGGTGGTTCTCTGGATTTTACCCTGCTTAATTACGGCGGCCTCAGGACGAGTATCCCGGAAGGCCCGGTAACAAGGTCAAGGATATTCGAACTAATGCCTTTTGAAAACGAAATGGTAGTAATAACCCTTTCGCCTGATAAAACAAATGAACTATTTGAATACCTTGCTACAGAAGGTATTGGAATGCCGGTTTCCGGTATAAGGATGACTATCATGGAGAACGGCGGCTGGAAGGCAAGCATCTCCGGTGAACCCTTTGACAGCAACAGGGAATACCGTGTACTGACCTCAGATTACCTTGCAGGTGGCGGAGACAACATGGTATTCTTCCTTGAGCCCGAAAACGAGGAGTACCTGGGTATGAGGATACGGGATGCTATAATTGAGTATCTTGAAAAAAGGCACAGTGAGGGTGATGTTATAAGCAGCAAACTTGACGGACGAATAACATTGGAATGAAAATGAGGTATACAGACAGACGTAGTTTTCTTAAGTCGATTGGTATTGCCGGTACAGCAATTCTGGCCGGTATTCCGGCCATCGCATTGCGAGATGCAGGTTACGGGAAACTAACCATCCTGCACACAAACGACACCCACAGCCGTATAGATCCATATCCTGACAATGATCCGAATTACCCCGGTATGGGTGGCTATGCCCGTCGTGCAGCCATAATAAGGGATATCAGGGAAAAAGACCGGGACCTTATACTTCTTGACGCAGGAGATATATTCCAGGGAACTCCCTATTTTAATTTTTACGGCGGAGAGCCGGAGCTGAAGCTTATGACAAAAATGGGTTATGATGCTTCGGCCTTTGGCAATCACGAATTTGACAATGGAATGGATGGATTCAGGAAGGTTCTGCCCTTTGCCGGCTTTCCCTTCCTGTCTGCAAATTACGATTTCAGTCAAACCATCCTGGCGGGCAAGGTAGGCAGTAACAAGGTAATCAGCAGGAACGGTTACAAAGTAGGTATATATGGTCTGTCAATTGACCCGGAAGGCCTGGTGAGCAGAAACCTTTACGCTGATACTGTATACCTCGATCCGTTAGAGATTGCTAGAGATGAGGAAAAAGAGCTTCACAGCGAAGGTTGCGACCTTATAATATGCCTGTCGCACCTGGGCTTAAGGTACAGGGACGAAAACAGGGTAAGCGATGAGGTAATTGCCCGTAATACTTTTCATACTGATATCATTATTGGCGGGCATACTCATAACCTTCTTGATAAACCGGAAAGAATTACCAACTTAAGTGGAAGGGAAGTTGCTATTGGGCAGGCGGGATACGGTGGTACATATATTGGTTTGATGGAGGTAGTCTTTAATGGTGGTGGGGAAGTTGAATTCGTCGAAGGGCATACAACAAAATTTTGATATTTACAATAGCATAAAGATTTTTTTTTTCACTTTTTTTAGATAAAATTTGTTAACAACTTTTTGCTGATTTCACCGCTTAGTGTAACCATTGATAATCAACACCGATAATTTTTTTAGTTAGGAATAATTAAGCACCCATATGTAATGCAGAATGATTACGAAAAAGTTTGGTCGGGTTGCCTGACTGTAATTAAAGACAACATCAGTCCAAATTCATTTAATACCTGGTTTGCCCCCATTAAGCCGGTACGTCTTAAGAATTGCATTCTCACCCTGCAGGTTCCCAGCCAGTTTTTTTACGAGTGGCTTGAAGAGCATTACATAGACCTTCTGAAGAAAACAATCAAAAAGGAGCTTGGGCCTGAAGGCAGGCTGGAATACAGTATTGTTATGGACAATACATACCATGCAAACCAGACCCAGCCTTTCACCATCCATGCCCCCACCCTGAACCGCAAAGCTCTCAGAAATCCTCCGGTTAATATGCCCATCGACATTAACAGGAAGGAGAATGAGGGAAAGAAGATGCTCAACCCTTTTATAATACCAGGACTGAAAAAGCTGAATATCCATCCACAGCTTATTGATTCCTATAACTTTGATAACTTCATTCAGGGCGACTGTAACCGTCTTGCCAGGAGCGCAGGTATCGCAGTGGGCCAGAACCCCGGGAAGACATCTTTTAATCCCCTCCTTATTTACAGTGGTAACGGACTCGGAAAAACCCATCTTGCTCATGCAATAGGTATTGAAGTAAAAAACCACTTCCCTGAGAAGACTGTTCTTTATGTTACTGCCGAACAATTTACAAATCAGTTCATTGACAGCATCAGGAACAACAACCAAAATGATTTCGTGCATTTCTACCAGATGATAGATGTGCTTATAGTGGATGATATTCATTGTCTTGCCGGGAAGCCAAAGACACAGGATGTATTTTTCCATATTTTCAACCAGCTCCACCAGGGCGGAAAACAGATAATTATAACCTCTGATATGCCTCCGGTTGAGATGAGCGGAATAGAGCCAAGGCTTCTTTCCAGGTTTAAATGGGGTCTTAGCGCCGACCTTCAGGTTCCGGATTTTGAAACCAGGCTTGCAATATTGCAGAAGAAGATACGTAACGACGGTGTAGAAATGCCAGAGGATGTCCTTGAGCTTATAAGTGCCAAGATAAGCACTAATGTCAGGGAGATGGAGGGTGCACTTATATCGATCCTTGCACAGTCGTCAATGAACAAAAAGGATATAACACTGAAGCTGGCCTCCAGTGTTATAGATAAGTTTGTAAAGAACTCTCCCAGGGAAATAACCATAGATTACATACAGCAGGCGGTCTGCAAGTACTTCGGGCTGCCAATTGACAAGCTTAAGTCAAAAAGCCGGAAACGTGAAACCGTTCAGGCCAGGCAGCTTGCAATGTACTTTTCAAAGCTCTACACAAAATCCTCACTTGCAGCAATCGGCAACAAATGTGGAAACAAGGATCATGCAACAGTGCTGCATGCCTGTAAAACCGTAAAGAACCTTATCGACACCGACAAGAGCTTCAAACAGTATGTCGATGAACTGGATAACATGATTAATGTAGGCTGAATATAAATTTACCAAGCCAATAAATCAATATAAAACTATGAAGGTACTAATGGTGTGTCTGGGAAATATCTGCCGGTCGCCACTTGCGGAAGGAATATTAAGGGAGAAAGCAAATGGGAAAGGGATGGATCTGACTGTTGACTCTGCCGGAACCGCTGCGTATCACTCTGGCGAAAGACCCGACAGGAGATCGCAGGAGGTGGCTAAAAAACATGGCATCGATATAAGCGGACAGAGAGCCAGGCAATTTGAAAGATCTGATTTCGAGGTTTTCGACAGGATATTCGTAATGGACCCCAGCAACTACGACAATGTCGTAAGTCTGGCAAGCAACAATAAAGAGGCCAAAAAAGTGGAACTTATCCTGAATAAATTATATCCGGGCAAGGATCTTCCGGTACCCGACCCTTATTACGGTGGCCGGGACGGATTTGAAAATGTATTCAGGATGCTGGATGCCAGCTGTGAGAAGATCATTGAAGAGATAAAAACCAACGGCCTTGAAGGAAGCTGAGCCAAATCAGGGACTGGTGCCTGGAAAAAAGGAGATACTGGAAACAAGGGAACTTATCTCTTTTTATGCACATATTACGCCCGTTCTGACATGCAGGTCAATTAATGCCCTGAGCGGAAGTAAGCTGTTTTTCAAGTGTGAGAATTTTCAAAAGGCAGGGGCCTTTAAGTTCAGGGGGGCCGTTAATGCCGTAATGCGTCTTTCCAAAAAAGAGGCGTCAAATGGGGTGGCAACGCACTCTTCCGGAAATCATGCACAGGCACTCTCCCTTGCGTCAAAACTGCGTGGAATCACAGCCCGGATTGTTATGCCTGAAAATGCATCCCTGGTTAAGGTTGCGGCTGTCGAATCATACGGTGGCATTATCAGATTTTGCAGGCCTACACTTGAAGACAGGGAAACCACCCTGAAGGAGGTTATAAAAGAGAGTGCAGCCAGAGAGATACACCCCTACAACGACTATCGCATAATAGCAGGGCAGGCAACGGCAGCGGCAGAGTTCCTTGAGCAAATTTCCGGCCTCGAATCCATTGTGGTTCCTGTAGGAGGAGGAGGGCTGCTGAGCGGTACAATATTGTCGGCCAGGTATTTCTCGTCCACCGTCAGAATATACGGGGCAGAACCTGAAATGGCAAATGATGCGCAGGAGTCATTCAGGCAAAAACGATTTATCCCGGTAAAAGATCCTGCCACCGTGGCCGACGGTTTGAGAACATCACTCGGCAGCCTTACCTTCCCCATTATATCAGGCGGGGCAGAAGACATACTCACCGCTAGCGAAGAAGGGATAATACTCGCAATGAAAATTATCTGGGAGAGGATGAAGGTAATAGTTGAACCAAGTGCAGCAGTAGGACTTGCCGTAATTCTTGAGAACCCGGATACCTTCAGGGGCAAGAGAACAGGTGTAATCCTATCGGGTGGCAATACTGACCTCAGCCATCTTCCCTGGCAGATCAGTTAGAATGAAAAATGTTTGAAAATGGGCAGAAAAGATAAGGATCAAAAAGCAGGAAGCCTGTTTCTTATACCTTCGTCCCTGGGTGAAAAGAGTATTTCCTCAATTTGGCCGGAAGATAATATAGAGATTGTAAACCACCTGGATGTGTTTATAGTAGAAAACCTCAGAACAGCAAGGCGCTTTCTGAGGCATGCAGGATATGCAAGGCCTTTTGAAGATGTACGCTTTCATGAAATAGGAAAACACAGTGACGCTCAACAATATCCTTCCTTTCTGAAAGAAGCGGCAGATGGATGGGATACAGGCCTTCTGTCTGAAGCCGGAAGCCCCTGTATCGCAGATCCGGGTCATACAATTGTAGCACTTGCACACGAAAAAGGTATAAGGGTGAAACCACTGGTTGGACCAAACTCAATTCTTCTGGCATTAATGGCATCAGGCCTTAACGGGCAGGAATTCAGCTTCCACGGCTACCTTCCTGTACAGGAGAAACAGAGGTCATATAAAATAAGGGAGATAGAGGGTGAGAGCAGGCGCTGTGGAGGTTCAACCCAGATATTCATGGAAACACCATACCGCAATATGGCAATGGCAGAGAGCCTGATAAAGGAATGCAGGACGGATACATTGCTCTGTATTGCCGCCGACCTTTGCATGGAGACCGAATATATTAAAACACTCACAATTGCCGGATGGAAAAAAGCCGGGCTGCCCGATTTACACAAGCGTCCGGCTATGTTCCTAATTATGGGTATATAGGCTAGGCCGCGGGTTTATTCTTATCCTTGTTTTTCAGGGAATATATTATAAAACCAATACCCCCAAGGATAGCGGGTATGCTCAGTATCTGACCCATGTTGAGCATCATATCAGCTTCGAAGCCAGATTGCGGCTCCTTGATAAACTCAACAAGAAAGCGGGCCGAAAACATAAAAACCGCAAAAAAGCCTGTAATAAAGCCAACAGGAAGAACCTGGCGCTTTTTCAGGTACATATAACCCAGGATAATAAAAAGTATAAGATAGGTCAGTCCTTCATAAATCTGAGTGGGATGTTTTGGAACAACTTCTCCCCTGTTCAGAAAAATAAACCCCCATGAAAGGCTTGTCTCAACGCCATATATTTCAGAGTTCATGAGGTTTCCCATTCTTATAAAAAAAGCAGCAAGTGACACAGGTATAACCAGGCGGTCGAGCAGCCAGGCGAAGCTCTTGCTGCTTTTTCTCTTCTGGTAGTAATACAGGGCTATCAGGATGCCAATGGCACCTCCGTGGCTGGCAAGCCCGCCCTGCCATATATACAGGACCTCTATAAGGTTTCTGCTGTAGTATTCAAAATCATAGAAAAAGCAGTGTCCAAGCCTGGCACCGATTATGCTGCCCAGGGCAATGTAGATCAAAAGGCTGTCGGCATGAGCTGCCTGAACACCTTCCCTTTTGAACATACGCAGTACCATCTCATAGCCCAGATAGAAAGACAGGGCCCAGAACAGACCGTACCATCTTACGGTAAGGCTGCCGATGCTGAAAATCTCGGGACTTGCATCCCAGCTTATTTGTAGCAGGTTCATACAGATAATTGAATTAATGAACAAATTTACAGCTAACGCCTTATTTCCATAAATTCTACATCAAATATCAGTGTTTCTCCTGGCGGAACAGGCCCTCTGCCGATTTCGCCGTATGCAAGCCCTGGCGGTACTATTAGTCTTGCTTTAGTTCCTTCTTTAAGCAATGCAAATGCCTCATCAAACCCCCTTATTACCTGGTCAGTACCAAGAACAAACTGGAATGGTTCACTGCGTTGCAGGGAGGAATCAAAGACAGACCCGTCAGATAAATAACCTGAATAATGCACTACAAGTATGTTTCCTGTTTTGGGTAATTCCCCCTCTCCTTCTTCAATTATTATGTAGCGAATTCCGGATGCAGTCTGAAGGGTATCCCTGCCCCTGGTATCAAACCTCTCGGGTTCTGCAACCGGCATGGCGCTGACCACTTCTATCTCAAAGATCAGATCGGTTTCAGCAGGTATCGCACCCCTGCCCTGCCGGCCATATGCCATTTCATATGGAACCCAGATCCTGGCCCTGTCGCCTACCCTGAAATTGGGCAGTGCCTCCTCCCATCCCGGTATTACCATTTTCCTGCCAAGAATAAAACTAACTGGCTCATCCCTTTGGTAGGATGAATCAAACACCTGCTGTCCGGTATCGTCAAAATAACCTGTGTAATGAATACTAACGTGCATTTCATCAGAAAGGCGTTCTCCATAGCCCTCTTCAATTACAGAATACCTAACTCCGGATGGTGTTTCATGAGAAGGTACTATAGCTTCTACAGCCTCTTCTTCGGGCCTGACCGGAGAATACACCTCAAGGAGTTCGACCTCAAAAGTGAGTGTTTCGTTTTCAGGAATCACTCCGAAACCAATATCCCCATATGCCAGCTCAGGCGGAATTATAAAACTGGCCTTTGATCCTTCGTTCAGAAGGGCAACGCCCTCTTCCCAGCCTGAAATCACCTGACCACTTCCCATTTGGAACTCCACCGGTTCGGACCTCTCGTATGAGGAATCAAAAACGCTTCCGTCAGCCAGCATTCCTGTATAATGAACCCTGACCATATCACCTTCTGAAGGCAGCGGACCCTCACCCTGGCGGATAATTGTATATACAAGCCCGCTTGTGGTTGTTTTATGCTCCGGCTCTGCTTCCGGCACGCGAAGGATACTGCAGGCTGCCAGGAACAACATCCCTGTAATAACCGTCAGCAGGGCAGGATAATTTAAAGGTGCGGGCTTCATTTTAATTATGCTTATTCAATAATATCGACAACCTCAACGTCAAATACAAGGGTGCTGAAAGGCGGTACAGCCTGTCCTGCTCCCCTGTCACCATAACCCAGATATGAAGGGATTACAAGGGTAGCCGTGCCGCCCTTGCGCATCATTCCTATCCCCTCATCCCATCCGGGTATTACCTGCTGCATGCCGACACTGAACTCCAGTGGCTCGTCTCTTTCATATGAGGAATCGAATACTGTACCGTCAAGAAGCCTGCCTTCATAATGCACGGCAACCATATCCCCTGCCTGCACCTGGGGTCCGTCTCCTCTTTCTCTTTCAACATAATAAAGACCGGACTCGGTAGGCTCTATGGTTATCCCCTCTTCATCCAGGTAGTCAAGCATAAGCTCCTCTTCCTGTTCCGATCTGACCATATCCTGTTGCATCTGCTCCTCCATCAGCCTTTGCTGTTCCACGGCAAAACCTTCCTCATCCATTGCTTTAAGCAGCCTGATATCAAACCTGATATCATCCCCTTGTTCAACAAAAGGCGGAAGTTCCATAACTCCGGCAGTATAGATAAAGAAGTCTTCAGCATTCATCAGAAATGAAGCGCTGTCGCCAATTGACATCATTGCAAGGCCTTCGTAAATGTCACCGGGATATTCGGGTTCCATAAGCTGCAGAAACATCGGGATACCGCTCTGATGACTGTCGAACAGTATACTGTCGTGCAAACTGTAAACCATTTCCATGCTGAGGATATCGCCAATTTCCGGTTTCTCATCACCGGTACTGACATGAAATGCATAGCGAAGGCCACTTTCGGTCTCTTCATAGTCTATACTGTCTGACCGGCCGCAACCACTTACAGTTGCAACAATAAATGCAATGCTCAAAAAAATTACTTTTCTCATAATAGTTCTGTTGTGTAATGTTTAAAATTTCTAAATTATCTCCAGTACCTCGACCCTGTAAATGATAGTCGCCCTCCTGGGTATTTTTTCTCCGTCACCCGGAACACCGTGTGCAAGATGATGCGGCATTATAAAAACAGCTTGGCCATTTTTTGCAAGCATCAATATTCCTTCCTCAAGCCCTCTCTCAACTCCGCCCCTGCCCACTGTAAACTCCAGCGGACCATCTCCTGCAGAGGAATAGACCGGATCGCCTGTAATAAGGTATATTTCATAATCCAGAACTACTCTCTGTCCATATGAGGCCTTTTCTCCCGTCCCCTGGTTTTTGATGATGTACCTGAGGCCGGAACCAGTGCGTTCCATTTCCCATCCGTAACGGCTGATAAAATCTTCGATAGCCTGTTCTTCTTTTTCCAAAAGGTATTGATTGCTCAATGCAAATGCCTCCTGAACTTCAGCAGGATCGGGTAACACCCTTTCCTTTTCTTCACCGGAGCAGGCAACCAAGAGGCCCAATACCACAACCAACAACAATATTTTATTTTTGCAGATCATATATTTCAGACCTTCTCCTTAACCAATAAAGTAAACTCTTCAATGGTCTGTTCCATACCCATGTAACTCTTCCCCCCGGCAGCATTTTTGTGCCCTCCGCCGTTATAATGGTTGCGTGCAATTGAATTTACATCCAGATTTCCTGCCGACCTGAAGGAAACCTTAACGTGATCCTCCATTTCAGTGAAAAGCGCTGCAAGATTTATACCCTTTATATTGAGGGCATAATTCACTACTCCCTCGGTATCTCCTTCCCTGTAGTTGAACCTTTTCATATCCTCACGGGTAAGGCTTATAAAGGCGGTACTCTCCCTTTGCAGGACACATAGCTTCTCGCTCAGGCAGAACCCGAGCAGCCTCATTCTGTCTTCACTGTAAGTACTGTATATAAGCCGGTGAATATATTCACCATTAACCCCTTTTTCTATGAGTCGCGCAACTATTTCGTAGGTACGAGGATTATTGCATCCGTAACTGAAAGATCCGGTATCTGTAACAATACCTGCATAAAGGCATTGTGCAGAATCAAGGCTGATAAACTCACTTCCCTTTAGGACCGTGATTATTTCATATATAAGTTCAGCAGTGCTGCTTGCTTCAGTATCTGAAAAAACCAGGTCAAAACCATCACCCGGCTGTGGATGATGGTCAATCATAACTTTTGATGCACTGCTTCCGGCAACTGATTTTTCAAGCTTTCCGGCACGGGCGAAACCATTGAAATCAAGGCAGAAAATTAGTGAAGCACTCCTGATCTTCTTTTCCGCGGCACCACCCTTGGCTGAAGCTATGAGGACTTTATCGTTTCCGGGCATCCAGTGAAGGAACTCCGGATATTCATCCGGCGCTGCAACACTCAGGTTCTTATAACCATTATCTGATAAAAATGCGTAAAGACCCAGAGATGATCCGACTGCGTCACCATCAGGATTAGCATGCATAACTATACAAATATCCTGGCTTTTATCTTCAAGAAATTCAGAAAGTTTTTCAATCCTCTGTTTATCCGGCATGCACAAATGGTCTGTAATTAATATACAAAGGTAAGAAAAATGCCCTCTAAATTGCCCTTTTTAGCTAAAATCACCTGAACAGACAGGAAAAAACTACTCTGACGGGTAATATTCTGAGAAACTACCGTCGTTGTAAATGGCTATTAGTCTTGTAATATCTCTTCGCACAGATGGTCCAGCTACCTGATCAGCAGGTACCTCCTTATTATCCGTTTCTACAGTTTGGTCTGTGTGTGCGCCTTCTTCTTCCATATCAGGGTCTGAACTGATTGCCGGTGCATTTGAGAAAAGATCTAAGTCCTCTGAAATCATTCTGCCTTTTCCCCTTATTATCCATTCCACTCTCAGATCAGGAAATGCATCCAGTATCTTCTGCACCAATTCAAGGCTTGGTTTGTTCCGTCCTGACAATATATGCGAAATTGTTGACCGGGGCACACCGATTCTGTCAGCAAATGCAGAAGCAGTAAGATTCTTTGCTGAAATTAGATTCCTGATCCTTTGAATCATATCTATAAATTTACAATTGTGTAAATATATAAAAAATAATCGTAAGGCAAGGTCACATTTGTAACTTGTTAACATTTCACATTTATAACAATGCTATTTTCTTAAATTAATACTGTATATGTCTTATATATATGCCTTTATTAGAGTTGTTTATAAATATTAATAACAGTCTGATTAATTAATATATAATTACAGGCCTGTATTTAAGTTATAATACAGTTATATTGCATTTATACCTGGTATTCAATGTGTTTTAAGCTCTATATATCTGATCTATTATGATAATTCACAATTATTATATATGTACAATATAAAGAAAACAGCTCCGGTATCACCGTTAATCTTCATCAAGCTGCATCAGCAGTTACACCCGGTCAATCAGCTGTATTTTACGATGGAAACGATGTTCTTGG
>SLKR01000062.1 GCA_007134525.1 Bacteroidales bacterium
AAAAGCCACAGGGACGGCAACAAGAAGATGTACCAGGCGAACTGTAAACACCCCTTGTTCGATGACCTGAACAGTATCCTTTTAAAGCATACCGGGCTGGAGTATGTTATTGAAAAGGTTATAGAAGGGCTTGGCGGGCTCGACAGTGCATATGTTACCGGGCATTTTGCCCGCGGTGAGGATAACCCGGTTATTGATTTGCTGTTTGTTGGCAGAAGGATCAATATGGATTATCTGCAAAGGGTGATAATGAAGGCCGAGAAGTTCATTGGCCGCCGTATCCGCTATATGATAATTGAGCCCAGAGAGGCAGAAAAAATGATTGATAATTACCCGGAAGCGCTTTTGCTCTGGAAAAGGTAGAAGGGTTGATTACATAATAAAATAACTTCTCCCAGGTTACAATTATGTGACTGAAAGGGCGAAGCCGTGCAAAAACTTAAATTACTCACACTTAAAAAGTCTATAATGAAAAACTCCCGCTGTTTAAAGATCTTATTTCTGGTGGTGGTGCTTGCAGCATCCTGCACGCCCCAGCGCCAGATTGTATATATGCAGGACAAGCAGGAGCTGGGCGACCAGCTGGAGCCGGGCGAGAGGGCCTACAGGCTCAGGCCCGGGGATATTCTGCATGTAAGGGTTATGTCGTCTGACCCGGAAGCATACGACATGTTCAACCTTGATGTGGCAAGAAGGTTTACCACGACAAGGGCCGGGGATATAGGCGACCCGAATATGTTTATTTACGGTTACACGATAAACCAGGCGGGAAATATCCAGCTGCCTGTAATTGGTGATGTAAACGTAGAGGGCCTTACTGTTGACGGGGCCCATGAGGCAATTCAGAATAGGGCAGGGGAGTACCTGGTGGATGCCACCGTTTCGGTGAAGATCGTGAACTTCTCGGTAACGGTACTCGGGGAGGTTCGGCGCCCCGGCAACTTCTATGTGTATGACCATGAGTTCACCCTTATGGATGCACTGGGGCTTGCCGGCGACCTTACTGACTACGGCAACCGCAATGTGCACGTTATAAGGCAGACGGACGAGGGCCTCCAGTTTGCAAGGCTCGACATTACCGACCGCCATGCAATGACCTCCGATCTTTTCTACCTGCAGCCCAACGACCTTGTATATGTTGAGCCTTCGGTTACCAAGCGGTTCGGGTTTGCGCAGTTCCCCTTCGGGGTTGTGTTCTCGGGTATTTCAACGGCACTCCTGCTGATAAACTTCCTGCAGTAAAAAAACAAAACAGATAAAACAATGAATCAGGACCATCAGTTCCAAGAAGAATCCATAGACCTCAAGAAGCTGTTTTTCAAGTACCTGCCCTACTGGTATTTGTTTGTTGTATGCCTTCTGCTTGCCCTTGCAATGGCATTTGCATTCAACAGGCTAAAGGAGCCGGTATATGAGGTAAAGTCAACGGTGCTTATCCGCGAGGACCAGGTAATGTCTCCCTTTATGGGTGATATTGACATGTTCCGCAGCCGCAGCAACTGGTTTAATGAAACCGCCATTTTACAGTCCCACACCCTTGTTGAAAGGGTGCTGGGTGAGATGGAGGTGGATGTTTACTACTACAGTGTAGGCAGGGTGCTGGGGTCCTTCCGCCGCCGGGAGATTTACGATGAAACCCCCTTCCATGTTAACTGGGAAAGGGACCACCCGCAGCCCTTCGGGGAGCGATTCCGCATTACCATCCTGGATGGGAACTCCTTTGAGATAAGCTCTGTTAATGGCGTGGAGGGCTTCAGGGAACAGACCCTTGATTTTGGCCAGCAGCTTAATGGTGAGGAGTATAGCTTCCACATTGAAATGACAGAAGAATTTAACCCCGAAGAGCACCGGGGCGGCATCTACGAGTTTACCATAAACAACCTTCAGAGGCTAGCACCTCAGTATATAGGTGCACTACAGGTTGACCCCATGGGCCAGGGCTTTTCAATAGTTGAGGTAAAGTTCAGGGCCACCCACTACCGCAGGGCTCTTGACTTTGTGAATATGCTCGCCGATACCTATATAAGCCAGAACCTTGCCGAGAAGAACCAGGAGGCCAACAACACCATCAACTTCATTGATGAGCAGATATCGGTAACAGCCGAGAGCCTTACCGAGGCAGAGGCCAGCCTGCAGGAGTTCAGGGAGGACCGCCAGTTAGTGGATGTTTCCCTTCTTGCCAACCAGCTGGTAAATGAGCTGCAGGTGCTTGACAAGGAGCGCAGCATAGAGAATGTAAAGCAGCAGTATTACAGCTTCCTTTTAGAGTATGTAAGAGACGACAGGGAGTTCAGCGAGGTGTTCGCCCCCGCGGCCCTTGGCATAGAGGATCCGCTTTTAAACAACCTGCTTTTGGAGTTAAGCAAGCTTTATAATGAAAGGGCAAGGCTGCTTCTTACCACCACCGTTATCAGCCCCAGTGTGCAGGCTATTGACAGGGAGATAGAGCAGTACCAGGCCACCCTGGAAGAGAACATTAAGAGCCTCCAGCAGGCCTCAAACATTGTGATGACCGACCTTAACCAGAGGATAAGGGAGGTGGAAAGGCGCATAAGCGAGCTGCCCCGCACTGAAAGGGAAATGATCGGCATTCAGAGGCTGTTTAACCTCAACGATGAAACCTACAACTTCCTTCTGGAGAAAAGGGCCGAGGCAGGCATTGCCCTTGCCTCAAATGTCCCCGACCACAAGGTGGTTGACCCTGCACGTTTTGAGCAACAGGTATCCCCCAGGATAAGGCTTAACTATGCCATTGCACTTGTTCTGGGCCTGGCGTTGCCTTTTGGCTTCCTTGTTATGAGAGACTTTTTCAATACCAGGATTGTAGATAAAACTGAGGTTGAAAGAAAGCTTGGTTACCCCATTGTGGGGCTTATCCCAAAGCATCCCGGGATCAGGGACAAGGCTCCCTCGCTTGTTATCTATGACAAGGCAAGATCGAACATACTGGAAGCATTCAGGGGCATGAGGTCAAACCTGCAGTTCTTTGCACCTGAGGCAGAGAACAAGACCATAGTGGTAAGTTCAACAAGGGCAAAGGAGGGTAAGACCCTTACCGCTATAAACCTTGCCGGGGTTCTTGCCATGGCTGGCAGGAAGACACTGTACATTGACGGTGATATGCGCAAGCCGCCCATTATACTGGAGGAGCGTGCCTACAAGGACAGGGGGCTTTCCAATTTCCTTATCGGCCAGCTTAAGTTAAAGGACATTCTGCACAAAAGCAGCCAGAATGAGGATCTCTGGCTCATATCTGGTGGTACCATGCCGCCTAATCCTTCCGAGTTGCTTGATCACTCCAATATGGGCCTTTTGCTAAAGGATCTGGAGGCGGAGTTTGAGTATATCATTATTGATACACCGCCCCTGGGGCTTGTTGCTGATGCCCAGCCGCTGCTCAAGAGGGCTGATATGGTTATGTATATCATAAGGCATAACTTCAGCAGGCAGACTGACCTGGAGTTTATAAAGGATTTCAGTGAGAAGATAAAGCTTAAGAACATTGTTGTGGCCATCAATGATGTCAAGACTGCAGGGGGTAAAAGTGGATATGGTTATGGTTACGGATATGGATATGGTTATGGTTATGGTTATGGTGTTGGGTATGGTGCCGAGGATGAGAGGAAGAAGAAGAAAGGCTTAAAAAGGTTTTTTTAAACAGGAAAAACCTTAACAAAAAAACAATAAATTACAGGCTAAACCTTTATTGATATGGATCCAATCCCTTATTTTTTCGAGCCGGTAAACCGCAATGCCATCATACTTAAACCAAAGCAGGCCTTCCTTGACTGGCTGCAGGCTACAGATCCCGATAAGGAAAACCCGCTCATTATACTTGATGAACACAATGTTTACCTGATCCGCGAGATGGACAGCAACGATGATGTGCGCCGGTGGGTTAAAAAGCATTTTGACCAGCTCTTTGTAAACGAGCTCAACGACTGGTTTACCGATGAGGGCCTGTGGCCCAAAAACAGGACTTACAGCCTGTTCACCAGCTGGTTCGATGTGGAGGTACACTCCATGGTACTTGACATGGAAGAGGGACCTGTTGAAAAGGACCTGGAGTTTTAGGGCCTACAAATGTTTGCCTTTATGACAGAATACCCTTGTAATTGCGAAAATGTTCGCAGCGAAAAATATCGCAATGACAAAACACCAGCAGAGTCTTTATGGTCAACGCTGGATAAGATGCTGGCGAACATTGCCCGGGTGAGGGAAATCCCTGAAGATAAACGGACGTATGAATTCTAATCCCTTGAAACTTACAATAACCGATTACAAAGAGGCAGAACGGGTTTCGGAGCTTCTTGCAAGAATAGATACCGGTGATGCAGTATATTTCGACAAGGTAACAAACGAGATTCACCGGCATCAACCATTTATGCTTTCGGCCATGCTGGGTTACAGCTACGACCTGCCACCAGCCGCTTTTGAGGAGGTGCTGAAGCTCTATGTGCTCATCTGGGAATTTTTAAAGGAAAATCGGACGGCAAAAAAGAAAGCCGTCACACAAGCGCAATTCGAAAGCGTTCAGCAAAAGAATGTTCATTTTAACTCGCTTAACCATATTTATAACCACTTAATCTTTTTTTACGCCTCGCTCACAGCAAATTATTTGGTAGTTTTGCATAACCAAAACGCTAAGATATGGAGCACGGTGAAATTGTTTTGTACAAAACTGCGCATGATGCAGGGTTACAGTTAGGGGTAAAAATTGAAGATGAAACGGTTTGGTTGACGCAGGCGCAAATTGTTGGTTTGTTTGAAACCAGTAAAGCCAATGTTAGCGAGCATATAAAGCACATATATCAGACAG
>SLKR01000032.1 GCA_007134525.1 Bacteroidales bacterium
CGCCTCTTGCTCCATGCATCCGGGTCTTCACGCCATATTTTCAGCTCGCTGAGCTGTTGATCCGACAATTTTCCCTGCTTTTGCAGGGTGTCTAAAAGTGCAGGATAATTACTCAGTGAGATAAGCGGACAGTCTGCTTCCCTGAAATTGTGTCCGGAGATATCCAGGTTATAATCGAATATTGCAACCATTCCCTGAACATCAAGGCCTTCATGCCTGAGAGCCTTTACAGCTGCCAGGCTGCTCCGGCCCGTTGAAACGAGATCTTCCACGACAACCGTTCTTTCGCCAGGTAAAATCCTGCCCTCAATTTGTGACCCCAGCCCGTGCCCCTTGGCAGCTGAACGCACATATGAAAAAGGAAGATCAAGCTCTTCGGCCACCATCACTCCAATGGCGATAGCACCTGTGGCAACACCAGCAACCATTCCGGTACCGGGATAACAATCGCGTACAATCTGCGCTATGCCTCCGGCAACTCTTCTTCTTATCTCAGGATAGGAGAGTATCAACCTGTTGTCACAGTAAATCGGGGACAACATACCGGATGCCCAGGTAAAAGGGTTTTCTACATTCAGTTTAATTGCGTTAATTTGCATCAGAAAACCGGCTATACCGGCCGGAAGATCCTTATATCGTTTCATTTGTATAATGCTTATTGATAAGGGAAGACAAAGTTAACAAATTAGCAGGCCGCCGGGCCAGAAAAGTTTCTTCCAGTATGAATATACCCTGTAAAGTTTATTTCGAGGATAAGAGAATAGTGTTCACACCCGTGCCCTGCACGGGAAATCAAAAGGATATTAAGGTAATAAATGAGCTTGACTGGAGCGGCTTTATGGAATTTGTCAGTCACAAGGAAAAGGATATTTGTTTTTTAAGCAAGGATCCGCTGTCGGCTTTCAGGAAATTTGCTTCCATGTTTCATTTTATAGAGGCGGCAGGCGGACTTGTTTCCGACCCAGGGGGTCACTGGCTGTTTATCTTCCGCAGGGGTCGCTGGGATCTGCCAAAGGGGGCACTTGAAGAAAAAGAGGGAGCCGGAGCGGCAGCCATAAGGGAAGTCAGGGAAGAATGCGGTATATCAAAACTCAGGATAATAAATCCCATGGAGCATACCTACCATGTATACAGAACTGGTGATAACAGATGGATGCTTAAGAAAACACACTGGTTCTTCATGAAGACACTTATATGCTGCAAGACCGAACCCCAGGTGAGTGAAGGCATAACAAGGGCAGAGTGGAAAAACCCGGCCAGTATTGATGATGTGCTGAGCAATACATACGGGAATATAAAGGAGCTTCTGAATATAGCTCTTAGTAAGAGAAAGAGCTAATAACGCTTTACCGTGTGAGCCTTCTGAGGCGTTCACCCGCACCACCTGAAGGTGAAACAAACGGATAAAAAACTATCCTCCCGTCCGGTCCGATCAGGATATACTGTGGGACACTCCTGACCCTGTAATCATCAAGAAATCTGTAATTACTTCCAAAATGTACTGCCCTGAATGGCAGAATGTCCTGTCCGGTAAACCGGGCTGCATTCTCTCCCTCCCTGTCGGTGAATACAGCCAAAAAAGATATCCGGTCACCAAATAGTGTATGCAGATCAGCCGCTGGCCCCGTTTCTGACATTGAAACCGGGCACCATGCAGCCCAGAATATCAGATAGAGATATCTGCCCCTGAAGTCATCAAGGCTCAGAGCCCTCCCTTCGTTGTCAAAAAGCGTAAAATCCGGTGCAGGGCTGCCCGGTCCAAGCCTGGCATGCCGGGATGCAATATTCTCTGCAATAAGCGAATGTTCTTTAAACCTGAAATCCCGGGCTGCCTGTTTAAGCATATCAATAACCTTTTTATTGTCAAAATCATCCATGTTCAGCATAGCCTGCAACCCCACAAGCGCTGCAAGCTCCCTGACATGTTCATTTATAAACAATGAGTCCCTCCCCAGGGTTTCCATCAGCCCTGAAAAACTTTCTGAGTGGGTTACGGCAATAATCATATCCTCCTGGTTCAAAGACCTGCTGCTGCCAAAAATATAACTGCCCAATACATTTTTAGCGAAATCCGAATACATTGGGTTAAGGTGCAGCAAAGGCCGGTCAATTATGTATGATTCTATCAGGGAGGCATCTGAAGAGGTATTAAGGGCGTGTTTAAGATAGGCTGTATAATAAGTCCGGTATCTGCTAAAATATTCATTGTTGGACAATTCGAAGAGAGAGTCTGTCTTGTGGATGAATCTGCTTAGGGAGTGGCTGTGATTAGCCCGGATATTCCCGGCAACATAGTTTTCCAGATAATCCCCGACCATAACATTGAAGTCTGATATCAGTGTGTTGATATCATTACCGCCGCAATTAGTGCATTCAACCTCCATACCCGGATCATGACTCATCGGATAAAATCCATGATCTTCGTCAGGGCCGGTAAAGGAAATGGTATATTCGCCGCCAGGCATAATATATAATGGATTATAAGAGTGAAAAACCCTGAGATATACCTCCTGGGGGTCTTCAATTTCAACGCTGAAGCCAAATCGGCCGTCATCAGCGACAACATCTGCAGCTATCTCTTCAGACTGGTTACTTATCCTGTCTTTATACCTGATCAGACGGACCTCTTCACCACCCCCTCCGGGAAGCATGCCATCTATTATGACAAGTCCGGCCGGCTGTGGAGTTATCTCGACAGCAAATGAACATAAGGATACACAAACAAGCAGAACCAGGCCAGGTAAAAAAGATATTCTCATTTCCGGAAATCATTCGTTATATTAATACCTTCAGGAATAAACTGACTTGCGTCGCCCCCATTACGTATAATATCACGCACAATTCCGGAATTTAGTGCAGTATGCTCGGGTATTGTAAGTAAAAATACAGTTTCCAGGTCCGGAAGCATCTTTTTGTTCATCTGGCCGATGCTCCTTTCAAATTCAAAATCGGCTGAAGTGCGCAAACCACGCAGAATATAACTTATATCAAGCCTTCTGCAAAGGTCAACGGTAAGGCCTTCGTATGTAATTACCTCAACCGAAGGGTAATCTGAAAAAACCTTTTTGATCCACTCCTTTCTCTGCTCAAGTGGAAAGAGGCTCTTTTTCTGTTCGTTTATGCCAATGGCAACGATAATCTCATCAAAGAGGGGAAGGGCCCTGAGAACAATTGACTCATGCCCCCTGGTAATAGGGTCGAATGACCCCGGGAATAAAGCTTTTCTGTTCATCTGGCGCTGTATTTTATATTTCTCCTTTTTATAAGGCTTATAAAGTTAGCAAAAATACTACACAGGCTATCCTCCAGGGCTAAAGATGCTGAAATGTACCTTACTGTACTTACGCCTGCTAATAAATGAATGGTGCCGTTCAAACCCGGCATCCGGCGGGTGTTCAACAACCAGCCAGCCATCAGCGGAAAGAACACCTGATGATAGTACGGTTTCAGGCAAATCCTTTATCCCTGCCATATCAAAAGGGGGGTCTGCAAATATAATGTCAAAGGTTTGCGGGCAGCTTTTTAAATAGGCAAAGGCATCTGCCCTTATAACCTGCAGCTGCTCTAGTTCCAGCTCTTCCTTCACCCGTTTTATATAACGGTAACAGCGGAAATTGTTTTCAACTGCGACCACAGCCGCAGCACCCCTGGAAGCGAATTCATATGAAATACTTCCCGTACCAGAAAATAGGTCCAGGACCTCAACCGAAGTAAAATCAAAGTAGTTGTTAAGAATATTGAAGAGAGCCTCCTTGGCCTTGTCAGTGGTTGGCCTGACAGGCAGACCTGCCGGAGGGCGGATAAGCCTCCTCTGGTGGCGACCGCCTATTATCCGCATAGGTTGAGGTTTAAGAGGTTGAAATAGTAATGATAGGGAATGCTATCAAATTCATTACAGTACTTATACATATCATTTCTTTCAGGAAATGACAGCCTCCTGAATACTGATGATAACATACTGAACTCCTTTGAATCCATAGCCATTTCCCCGATAACCATGGCCCTCAGCCTCGAAGGCCTTAGCCTGTATTGCTCGAGCACATAAAATATGTAATAGAGCATGTCATCAAAGCAGGTAATTCCAAAGGAGTTGTAGTACAACAGTTTCTTCCCGTCAAGGAGCAAGATTTCAAAGTTATCCTGTCGTATATGCAGTACAATTGAGGAGTTCCACCCATCCAGTTTCTGGGAAGCAAGGGAGCTTTCAATGAGTGCAGTTCCGTAATGCCTCAATCTGTATTCCCCGAAAATATCTTCAAGGGATTTTATCAGATCCTCAGGCACTGAATACGTAGCATATGCCTTCAGAATATTTAGACGGTCCGATATTATGTGCCCATTATTCCCGGCAGGGCAGGAAAGCCTGTACATTTTTTCCTTCTCTTCAGGCAGGAAAAGCTCTTCCGGGGTTAAAACAAGACCGGGAGAGTAGTGGCATACCGATACTTTATCATAATCAGAGGAGAGTAAGGGGTGGGCTGAGGCAAAATCCGAAAACTTACTGAAGTATCCGGGATCATAACCATTGCCCTCATATTTGTACTCCTCAAGGGCAAAATACCGGAACTTATCTGCATCAAGCAATGAAAAAACAAATCCACCGGGTATAAACTCGATGGATAGGTTTGTCTTGTTTCCGGATCCTGACCGGTATTCCGGATCATACAAATTCAAAGTGTTCCGGAAAAGACCAGACATAATATGTTTCGAGGATTATTTTGTATTACTCCCAGTTACCGTCAATTACAGCTTCCTGCATTGAACCTACCCTCAGGCCTTCCTCACGCGTGTAGTAAACCCTCCAGTTGTCAAGATCACTCATATAAACATTTGGCCTGACCCTGGCTTCGAAAACCGGAAGCCTCACAAGGCCCCGCTCAATGAAATCTGCTTCCATTTCAAACCTCTCACCTTCTCCATAAGGCACATAGGGCAGTTCCTCAATAGGGTAATTTGCCTGCCTGAGAAGTGAATCTTTTGCTGCTATCCAGATGGTATCACGTTGAACTATGCCCAGCCTGACAGCCTCTGATTCGGTAAGAGTGTCGGGAACAGAACCGATTGCCCTTACAAGTAACAAGGAGTCAACATTATAGAACCTTACCAGTGAATCAAGGTCTGCAGTAAACCTCTGGTACCTTGAGCGGTGTGAACGCTGCACATCCCTTATATCTTTCAGTCGCTGAATTATTTCGGCCTCCCGCCTCTGGGTTTCCTGACGAAAGCGGACAGGCTCCATAATGCTTTCATAGATAAAATAGCCCAAAACAACTATTACAACGGTCAAAACAATCTGAATAACGGTTTTCATACGGTTTGTATTGAATGATTATTGTGATTATGCAAAGGTAAAATAAATAACAAAACCAATAAGTGCCGCATATACTATTTCATTATGAGCTTATCCGTTACAGGCGGCACAACTGCAAATATTCAAAAAATTTTTTCTTACTACCAAGAATTTCTTTTAAATAATTTGCCCGGGCAAACTATCTCAAAGAGGGCACTCAACCTTATACCTGGTGCAAAGATCCCTAAGTTGTTCAACTACTTTGTCCTGAAGCATTATGCCATCCCGGGTGTTTCTTTCCTCAGCCAGTCTTTCAGGTTCTCCCGGTATAATAACCCCCTTCTGACCTTCGGCAGGTCTGGCTGCCCGCATAGTCCTTATCCACATATCCATACTCTTTTTGAAATCTTCTGCCCCGATAAAGGCATCGATGCGCATGGCTCCGAAAAAATGTCCTGTACCCTTTCCCGGCAGCTCAGGCTTGACCTGGAGCCATGGAACAGAAGGGGGTACGAACGGACCGAAATTTGCTCCGGGAAGCAGTGCCGAAAGTATATCTATAATCGCAGCCATGCAGTAACCTTTATGGCTTCCGTACTCCCTGGTACTGCCAAGCGGCAGTATGCTGCCGCCATTCTTCAGTACTCCCGGCTCCCTGCTGGGCCTGCCATATTCATCCTGAACAAATCCTTCATTGATTGCAAGCCCCTTTCTGTCAAGCAGGTCAACCTTGCCCCGGGCAATTGATGCCGTTGCAAAATCAGCCACCAGGGGAGCCTCCTCCCCTGCCGGAACTGCAACAGCAAGTGGATTCGTCCCCAGCATTCCCTCTGACGAAAAAGTAGGCGCAACAAGGGGGTTTGCATTGCACATGCTTATGCCGATCATGTCATGATCCAGTGCCAGCATTGAATAGTAGCCCGCAATACCGAAGTGGTTGCTGTTTCTGACTGCTACCCATGCAGTACCTGCCTTCTCCGCCCCTGATACTGCCAGGTTCATTGCCTCTGAGGCCACTACTGGCCCAAGTCCGTTATCCCCATCCAGCGTAAAGGTCGAAAGAGTCCTCTGTTCGGCTACTGGCCGCGGATTTTGATTTATCCTCCCGGCCTCAAGCATGTGTATGTAATCTGATAGCCTGAGAATGCCATGCGAGGGTATATCACGCAATTCAGCTGCAATAAGCACCCTGGATGTAATGTCCGCATCGCCCGGCGGAACTCCGCACCTGCAAAGCAACTCCGTGGCTGTATCCCTGATAATTTCCGGTCTGACCATAGATCAACATCTTTTAAAAGAAAGCCCTGTCCATATGATGCGTGCGCCTTGTGAGCTTCAGATCCTGGAGCACGCTCGACTTGACGCGAATGGTGAAATTATAGCTCTGCCTGAACCCCATAGGGATCCAGTTGAAGGTCATTTCCCAGCAGTGAAGGTCGCGGTATACATCAATTGAAGTATAGGTAAGCTTATGATTATCAAAATCGTATCCCGTACGGAATCCAATCCTCCACTTGGGCGTCAGGTATATATCACCCCTGACCGAGAGGTTCTGTATATAGTTTCTGTCGGTTCTGTCCTGGAGGTACTGGTACCTTGCATTGTAATTGAATGAGTAGCTGAATGAAAGGTTCCATGGCACAGTGTAATCTACGCCTGTGGCAGGAGCTGTTTCGGGAAGCCGGTCTTCAGGCAGCCTTTCACCATTTGGAGGAATACCGTTTTCAGGATCAATACCGGGCGGAGTATCTCCGGGACGTATACCGTTGTTGCCGTTATCCGGCTGCCTGCCTCCGGTATCGCCTGAACTCAGTGAATAGTTGAAGTTAAGCGCCCAGCTTGTATTGTTAAGCTTTAATATCCTTGATCCGCTCTCCCACAGGTACCGGTCAATTACCTGCCCGTTCTCATTCCTCTGATAGGGTGTCCATGTACTCGAGTAAGTGATGTCAAAATTGCCAAAAAGCCTTGTCCGGCCGCTAACCCTGATATCTGAAAGGTTCATCGAATCCCTAGCCAGATCATAACCGCCTGATACAGAAAGATTGTCAATCAGGGTGATCTTACGTTCTTCCTCTTCAGGATCCCTGCGGTTGCGTACCTTCATCTCCAGGTTGTTGGTAACAGAAAAACCTACATTCCCGCTTCTTCCTGCAGGAGGGCCCCCGTAAATTGTATTCTCAAATATTGAGTACCTTATATTCTCTTCGGCAATGGGGTCGTAGTATTCCCTGTAATATCCCCAGAACGGATCGGCAAAGTCAGGCCTCATTGAAAAACTTATGCTTGGGGTGACCACATGCCTGACAGCTGAAACCGGTCCGGAAGCAAATTGTCTAATACCGTAAACCCTTGTACTCAATCCGGTAGAAAAGTTAAACTCCCGGGCAGCCTCGAAGCCTGGTACTGTATCAGTAACCTCACCTCCGAAAATAGTGTCACCGGCAACAACCGAAGACAGGTTATCATCCCACTCTCTTCTTATGGTGCTGAAATACCACCTTTCGCTGTAGTTTATACTCGTGCTGAAGTTAAAATGGTTGAGTACCCTTGTGGAGTAGCTAACAGGTATCTGGTGCCTCACCCCGTTGCGAAACCTGTCAAGGGCTTCAGGGGTAAAAAGCAGGGTGTCAACAATGCTGAGTTCGTTACGGGCCGCCATACTGTAACTTACATTGATATCCTCATACCATCTTTGCTGGCCTGAAGCACCTGCCCGCCTGAAAGGATGGAACCTGTTTACATTGAATGTCAGCTCCGGAAGGCTCAGGTCAACCCTGCGGGTATTAGTATTCTGGCTGTGCCTGAGGTTTGCAGAGAAATTGTAACGGCCGGCCCAGCTTCTGGAATAGGAAACATTTGAAGAAAAAGTATTCGACAGGTAATCCTCGTCAGACACAGGGTTAAACCTGCTTGCCTGGCTGGATCCTGCGTTGACGCTTGCCCTGAAGGAGCGTGTCGGGTGAGCCTGTGCTGCCTGGCTGTGGCTCCACTGTATACGGAAGTCCTTGCTCCTTTCATATCCCGGAAGGTTTGGCTCACCCAGAATATTAACCGCATATGAAAGGTTCACATTACCACTGTACCGGTAACGCACCGAATAATTTGAGCCTGCCCTGAGTGCCCAGCTGCCCCTTGAATAAATATCCCCCCTTATTGAAAGGTCAACATAATCATTAATACCCCAGTAAAACCCCCCATTCTCAAGATAAAACCCCCTGTTTCTGCTCTCACCGTATGATGGTATCAGAATTCCCGAAGCCTGCCCCCTTTTGTTGGGGAAAAAACCAAAGGGTATAAGAAGCGGTGTGGGAACATCCATTATTACAAGATAGGCAAAACTCGATACGATCTTGTCGTCAGGTATTATTTTGGCACGCCTGAAAGCGATGTGAAAGTGAGGGTCAGGGTCATCACATGTGGTATATTTACCCTCAGAAACGTGAACCTCCCTTGTTGGCTGAAGCTTCACCACGTCACCGTGCACATAACCGTCAGCCTCTTCAGTAATCACGCCAATAGTCCGGCCCCTTTTGGTTTCAAAATTGTACCGTAACTCCTCCGACCGGAAACTCTGCATGCCTTCACTAAAAACTGGCTTGCCTCTTATAACCCCGGCAGTATCAGGCAGACCACTGGCATACAATTCGTTGATATTAAAGTCAATTTCTATGTAATCGGCATTGAGATGCATTTCATCATGCCTTAGATCAGCATTCCCGTATATATATACCTTCTGGTTCCTGATATCGTGAAATATAGTGTCCTCGGCAGAATACTCAACCTTGTCGTCAAGGATTACGGCTGATCCGCTTATCCTTTCCCCGGCCTGATCCTGAACCTCTGAAACAACCTCTGTGGTATCTGCCAAAATGCGCTCAGGAACCTGGGTGAAAGCCCCCCCCGAACAGTATAAAATGGCACAGATAAGTACAAAAAACTTAAATTTGAAGTTTGTACACAATGTGATTAATGTTATTTTTGTAGAAAACCGTATCAGGGATTACCTGAATGTTATTATTTGCCGCATAAGGCTCCGGCAAAACTAACTAAAAAATGCTTATCTAAAGTGAAACGTTTTACTGTATTTTTTGGTATAGTTATTTTCTTGATTGCCGCTCCGTTTAACTGTTTTTCAGGCAGTAAAACAGCCGTTAATACAGTAGTGATAGATCCGGGTCACGGTGGTCGCGACAGCGGTGCAGTAGGCAGGCATTCAATGGAGAAGGATATAGCCCTGGCCATATCCCTTAAGCTTGGTGAATACATAAGGGAGCACCTGCCGGAGGTAGAGGTGATTTTTACAAGGGAGACCGACGTCTTTGTTCCCCTGCACGAAAGGGCACAGATTGCAAACAAAAACAATGCTGACCTTTTCATTTCAATACATTGCAACAGTACTGGCTCGCCTTCACCAAGGGGTACCGAAACCTTCGTAATGGGCCTTCACCGCAGCCAGGCAAATCTTGAGGTAGCCAAGCGGGAGAACAGGGCGATACTGTATGAAGACGACTACCTGGAAACCTATGATGGCTTCGACCCCAACTCTCCGGAAGCCAGCATCATCTTTGCCCTTTATCAGAATGCATATCTTGACCATAGCCTGAATGTAGCCTCACTCGTGCAAAGCCAGTTCAGGGAAAGGGCCAGGCGGATTGACAGGGGAGTGAAACAGGCCGGTTTCCTGGTACTTTACCAGGTTACAATGCCAGGTATTCTTGTTGAAACCGGTTTTTTGAGCAATCCCCAGGAAGAGCGCTACCTGATGTCTGAATCAGGACAGGCATATATTGCATCAGCTATTTTCAGGGCATTTCGTGATTACAAGAAAGAACAGGATGAATTACTGGCTTCCCGGAACTCATATAACTATACCCTGGGCAGAAATGAAGCTGACAATGGTTCATCAATAGCGCATGAATCAGAAAGGGAGGGAAGTATACCTCCTGAGGTTCAGGCATCAGATCAGCCGTCGGGGAAAACAGGCCAGATAACCTTCAGGGTACAATTTGCTTCAACATCCGATAAAAGACCTGTTGATGATCCTGTATTCAATGGCCTTGAGAATGTTTCATGGTATTTTCATGACGGGCTTTACAAATATACCGTAGGAAATGAATCTACTTTAGAAAAGGCAGCAGAGCTGCAGAAGAAAGTCCAGGAGGGAGGTTTTCAGGACGCTTTTGTCATAGCCTTCCTTGATGAGGAAAGGATAAGCGCATCTGAAGCGATCAGGCTGATCAACAAGGGCAGGGAGTAATTCCGTTGTACAACTTTATAACCGGGAGTTTTGAAGATAAGGAGGGAAATAAAACTTGGGGGATTAATGATAATCACCCTGTTTCTGTTTATTTGGGGTATAAATTATCTCAAAGGAATAGACATTTTTTCCAAACAGGTGCGGTTCCATGTGCTATACGATGACACAGGCGGCCTGCTTGAGTCAAACCCTGTAAGTGTAAGTGGGGTAAGGATCGGTCAGGTTGAAAGTATTTCCCTGCACCCCGACGGTTCAGGAAAAGTTGTCGTAACTGCAATAGCAGACAGGCAGATCCGCATACCTGTCAACTCTGTGGCCGTCGTTGAGGGAGGCATAATAGGTGACAGGGAGATCAGGGTCCTTCTGGGAGACTCACCGGAAATGATCAGCAGCGGTGACACTCTATCTGGCAGGTTAAGCCCGGGCATAACCGAAATATTCCTTGAACAGATCATCCCATTGCGTAAATATGCCGAAAGCCTTATTCAGAGAGCCGACTCGGTGTTTCACGGACTGAACATGGCCCTGAATCCCGATAATATCGAAAGGATAGACAATATCCTTGCAGATATGGAAATGACAATATCGGCACTTGAAAGTATAAGCTCCAGTGCAGAGAGAACAATTGGACCGGAACTTGAAAGACTGCCCGCAATAATTGACAGTGCTGAAACCATAAGCTCTGACATTGCCGGTGCAGGCATTAAAGAAGCGATACTAAAAACCAGGGAAACTGCCGAAGCCCTTTCCCTGGTAGTTAAAAGCCTTGAAATGGGAGAGGGTACTGCGGGCTTGATGCTCAAAGACGAAGAGCTCTACAATAATCTCAATAAAACATTGGGCCGGATGGACTCCCTGCTCCTGGATATCCAGGAAAACCCGTCACGGTATTTCAACATATCCGTTTTCGGCCGGTAACAAAAACAACAACCATATATGTTTTCCAGACTCCTGAACCTTCTTGCCTGCGGCCTGACAGCAATTTTGACAATTCAGGCAAATGGTCAGCAGGCATATTCGCTAAAAAACGCATTTGAATCCTTCAGGTCAGATCCGGCTGTAAGAAATGCCAACTGGAGCATTATAGTGGCAGATGCGACAAGCGGCACAGAAATCCTTTCGTTCAATGCAGACAAACCCATTGTGCCCGCCTCGACCCAGAAACTTGTTACTACTGCAACGGCACTCCGGCTTCTCGGACACGATCACAGCTACCATACCGCAATAGAATATACAGGCAGAATAAGTAATGACGGCACCCTGACCGGAGACCTTTACATCAGGGGCAGCGGCGACCCGAGCCTTGGGTCGGCAAGGCTAAATGACTCCCTGAAAATTGAGAACGTGTTTTCAAAATGGCATCAGTACATTCTCGATGCCGGAATAAGCAGAATTGATGGAAACATTATTTCAGACGAAAGCATTTTTGATCCTGAAATGATACCAAGGCACTGGCTGTGGGAGGATATAGGCAACTATTTCGGTGCAGGCGCCAGCGGGCTTACGGTAAATGAGAACGAATACACCGTATATTTCAATGCCGGCAATAGCCTGGGCAGCCCTGCAACGGTCGTGTCTAGTTCTCCCCGCATACCCGGTATGAAATTCATCAACGAGGTTACCACGGCACAAACAGGTACCGGTGATCAGGTCTATATATTTGGCATACCTTACGGCAGCGAACGGAGACTAACGGGAACCATACCACTTAACGCAAGGAACTTTTCCGTCAGGGGGTCCATGCACGACCCGCCTGCATACCTTTCAGCAGGATTTCTTGACTTTCTTAAAGATAACGGCATAGTTGTTACGGGGACAAGCAGCACATACCGGACTGCTCCGGCTGACGGAATCATCACTGCTGAATCAGGGCAGCCACTGGGCATCTGGGAGTCGCCTCCCCTTTTTGATATCATTTACCATACGAATCACTCAAGCGTAAACTCATATGCGGAGAATCTGCTAAAGACCATCGGGCATACAAAGTCAGGAACAGGCAGTTTTGAGTCAGGGCTCGCATCAGTCTCGGCATTCTGGGGTGAAATGGGAGCAAATACTGATTTGTCTGGCCTCAGGGATGGCAGCGGACTCTCACCGGTAAACCGGATATCAGCATCTTCACTTAATGAGATACTTCTCATGTCTTTTGACCATCCTTCATTCGGGGTATTGTTAAACAGCCTCCCTCTGGCAGGTTACAGCGGCTCTCTGGCAGGGCAGCTTCACGGCAGCGCATCAGAAGGTATACTGCGTGCAAAGAGCGGATTCCTGAGCAACGTCAGGGCATATGCGGGATACACCATAATGTCGAACGGCAATATGGCTTCTTTCGTATTCATAGTAAATGATTACCAGGGAGGTGCTGCGGCGATGGGGCAGAAAATGTTACGGCTGCTTGACGCCGTGACCAGCCACAACGGCAGACCTGTTTTGTAAAAACCCTAAAAATCAAGTGGAGTTCCAAATAATATTATAATTTAGCGGGAAAGCTATATTTTTCACAAATAATAAATACAGATTATCATGCAAAACATAGACTGGGGAAAACTTCCCTTTGGGTATTTCCAGACCGATTACAATGTAAGGTGTTATTACCGAAATGGTGAATGGGGAAAAATAGAGGTTTCCTCTTCCCCTCAGGTCAGCATTCATATGGCCGCAACCTGCCTGCACTATGGTCAGCAGGCTTTCGAAGGTATGAAGGCATACCGGGGCAGGGATGGCCGGATAAGGCTCTTCCGCTGGGAGGAGAATGCAAAACGAATGCAGCGTTCGGCTGATGGTATCCTGATGTCCAGGGTGCCGGAAGAGCTGTTCCATGAAATGGTAAGCAAGGCCGTCAGACTCAATGAAAAGTACGTTCCCCCTTTCGGACACGGTGCTGCATTGTACATTCGCCCGCTATTGATAGGTACGGGTGTCCAGGTAGGGGTTAACCCGGCAAAGGAGTATCTTTTCCTGGTATTTGTCGGTCCGGTAGGCCCGTACTTCAAGGAAGGGTTCAACCCTGTAAAGATGCAGATAGTCAGAGACTACGACAGGGCTGCGCCACAGGGAACAGGACACATCAAGGTCGGAGGCAACTATGCCGGCAGCCTCTTTGCCTCGGAAAGAGCCAAAGCCGAAGGTTATGCTTCAGTTATCTTCCTGGAGGCAAAAGAAAAAATATACATTGACGAGGCAGGACCTGCCAACTTCTTCGGAATAAAGGACAATACATACATCACACCGAAGTCCAGCTCCATTCTGCCTTCCATTACCAATATGAGCCTTATGCAGATGGCAGAAGACATGGGAATGAAGGTTGAAAGGCGTGAGGTTCCGGTCGACGAACTTGGATCGCTCGAGGAGGCAGGGGCCTGCGGTACAGCAGCTATAATTTCCCCTATTGGAAGGATAGATGACAGGGAAACAGGGCAAAGCTATACCTTCGGGAAGGAAGGAGAGGCCGGACCGTGGTCAACAAAGCTTTTTAAAAAGCTGCAGGGTATACAGTACGGTGAGGAGCCCGATACGCACGGCTGGGTCAGTTTTGTTGATTAGGATTTCTTATGATCCAAAGCCCTGCAATTGTTATCAAGCCGTTTAATATCAATAACTCAAACCCGAACTGGTATCCGCCAAACAGGTATTCCGAGCTGATGCTCAGGATATAGCTGATAAGGGGAGACAGAAGCGCTATCACAGGCACATAACGGTCTTTTATGTTCCATCTGGTATACAGCCCGACAAAGTAAAGACCCAACAAAGGCCCGTAAGTATATCCGGCTATTGTAAACAGTTTGCTAATCAGTGCCTCATCATTGATGGCACCGTAGCCTATTATAATGAGCATCACCAGGATTGCAAATGCAATATGCACCCTGTAGCGTATCCCCTGTATTTTTTTCTCGGTCATGCCCGGTTTTCTGCGCAGCCCCAGAAAATCAATGCAGAACACCGTTGTAAGCGCTGTTAGCGTACCGTCGGCACTTGAATATGCTGCCGATACCAGGCCGAAGAAAAATGTAAGGCCGGCAACCACACCAAGGTACTGCAGTGCCACTGTCGGGAAAAGTTCATCAGAGGTCTGCCCTTCACCAAGTGCCAGCCCGGCTTCCCCGGCATATATCCACAATACTGCACCCAGAAACAGGAACAGCAGATTTATTGGTATCAGTACAGCACCAAAACTCAGCACGTTCTTCTGAGCATCCTTAAGGTTCCTGCAACTGAGATTCTTCTGCATCATGTCCTGGTCAAGTCCAGTCATAACTATTGTAATGAACATGCCTGCCAGAAATTGCTTCAAAAAAAAGCGGGGGTCGTTAATATCGGTAATAAACATTTTTGTGTAACCACGGTTTCCCGCCTCAGAAACAAGCTCGGGAATATTCATCCCGAGCTGCCTTGATATAATTATAATGCTTACAACCACCGCACTTACCATAAAGGTGGTCTGTAGAGTATCGGTCCAGACTATAGTCTTTATACCACCCTTGAAGGTATATAACAATATAAGCAGCATAAACAGTGCAACCGTCGCTGCAAGCGGAATGCCCCAGCTGTCGAATACAAAGCGCTGCAATACTATAACCACCAGAAACATCCGGAATGAGGTTCCGATAAGCCTGGAGATTATAAAGTAAAATGATCCGGTCTTGTATGAAGCGAAGCCGAAACGTTTAGCAAGATATGTATATATCGAAGTGAGGTTCATCCTGTAATAAACCGGCAGCAGAACCCCGGCTATTACCGCATAGCCCCCCAGATACCCCAGGACCAGGACCATGTATGAGAACTGCTCAGCTTCTACCAGCCCCGGAACAGACATAAAGGTAACGCCCGAGAGCGATGCACCTATCATTCCATAGGCGACTACATACCACGGAGAGTTTCTGTTACCCAGAAAGTATGCCTCATTATTGGTCTTTCTCCGGGTAGTGAGCCTTGATATCAAAAAGATAAGCGAGGTATAGACAATAAAGGAAGAAAAGATCAGAAGTGGTGTCATAACGGCTTACGAAGTATTCAGGAGGCAAAAATAGAGAAAGATTTTTATCTTTCCGCCCCACTTTATTATTAACTTTGGCTTTCAGTTTCCCCCACAGGCATGGAGAACTTCTCATCAAAACTGTTGCAGGCTGCTGTAGAGGAATTTTCACGGCTGCCCGGTATAGGCAGGAAGACTGCCCTGAGGCTTGTTTTGCATCTGCTCAGGCAGGACAGTGATACCATTAACCGCTTCTCTGAATCAGTTGTAAAGCTTCATCAAAACGTTGTGTACTGTTCGAGGTGCCACAACATTTCTGACAGGGAGCTATGCGAAATATGCGGGTCACCGAGAAGAGACAGTTCGGTGATCTGTGTTGTGGAAGACATAAGGGACGTTATAGCCATTGAAAATACAGGGCAATATCACGGATTGTACCACGTACTGGGTGGTATAATATCTCCCATGGATGGTATAGGACCTGCAGACCTTAATATTGATTCGCTCGTTTACCGCATAGGGAACGACAAGGATATCAGCGAGGTAATACTCGCCCTTAGTACAACAATGGAAGGTGATACCACCAACTTTTACCTGTACAGGAAGATAAACCCTTTCAGCATCAAGGTATCCGTGATTGCCAGGGGAATAGCAATAGGAGATGAACTGGAGTATGCGGATGAGGTAACTCTGGGACGTTCAATTATTCACCGGACAGAATACGACAAATCGAGCATAAGGTAAAGGATTCAGCAATTATGCTTCTCTCTGTTGTCATAGTAAATTACAATGTCAAATATTTCCTTGAGCAATGCCTAAGTTCTGTATACAGATCAGGCAAGGGGCTCGGGATGGAGGTATTCGTTGTCGACAACCAGTCGGTAGATGGCTCAGCTGAGATGGTCAGGGAGCGCTTTCCACAGGTTAAACTCATAGAGAACGATAAAAACCTTGGTTTCAGCAAGGCCAACAACCAGGCTCTGCTCCTGGCTAAAGGACGTTATGCGCTCCTGTTGAACCCTGACACTGTAGTTGAAGATGACACCCTTCCAAAAGTAGTGGCCTTCATGGAAAAACACCCTGATGCAGGCGCCCTTGGAGTAAAAATGGTTGACGGGCAGGGGCGTTTTCTTCCTGAATCAAAAAGGGGGCTTCCTACACCTGGAGTTGCTTTCTGTAAAATTTTCGGCCTCTCGGCCCTCTTCCCAAAGTCAAGGATATTCGGGAAATACCACCTCGGCTACCTCGATAAAGATCAAGTGCATAAGGTCGATGTGCTTTCCGGGGCATTCATGCTGATAAGGAAGGCAGTCCTTGACAAGACCGGGCTGCTTGACGAGGAATATTTTATGTACGGCGAAGACATTGACCTGTCGCACCGAATAACGAAGGCAGGATACAACAACTATTATTTCCCGGAAACCCGGATTATTCACTACAAGGGAGAAAGCACAAAGA
>SLKR01000009.1 GCA_007134525.1 Bacteroidales bacterium
ACCCCTTCCCTTTTATTACAGAATTAAGGATTATAAACCCCGTCAAACGGGTTCTGATCACCGCCGGGCCATATTCCCTGCTGGAGCGATTCATTTGAATTCATCTCGCTGAAAGGTATCTGATAAACAAAGCGCCACGAGCGTGCCGGCCATATCTCGACCCCGCTCACAGGTGTTAAGCCGTCTTGATGAACGCCTTCACGGTACATCGGTTTCTGGTTCCTTATCATGTCAAACCAGGCATAACCCTCTCCATAAAGCTCCTTCCTCCTTTCAAGCAGGATATCCTCTATCAGCTCTTCTCCTGAGCTTTCCGTACGTGTTGCATTACGGGTGTCCTGGAGTTCCCATAACAGCTCCTTTGCCTCAGCCTCACGCCCGGCTCTTGCAAGTGCCTCAGCCTCAATAAGCCACATTGACGCAGCCCTCATCATAACAATGTCACCGATAAGATCAGGAGTGTCTCTGAACTTATAAGAAATATACAGTCCTGCATCCCATGGGTCAGGTTCTATCTGCTCATCATAGCGTATGTCATCCGGATCAAAATAACCAGCAAAGACATCATTAAGGAAAAAACACGAAAAAGAAAATCCGTCCCTTGTCCAGTTTGCCCACATTGCAAAAGGCGAGTAATCACCCATATTCTGATCCTGGGTTTGCAAAGCCCCCCACATCCATTCATGATTGTTGATGTCATTGAATCCGGCACGAAAATCCCCTGGCGACATAAGGGAGTAACCATCACGTGCTGCATTGGCTGCACCTGCTGCATCGTCCCATCTGTTCATTGTAAGATAGACCTCGGCCAGTATACCAAGGGCAACATTTTTATCAATTGTGGTTTTTCTCTCTCCCCTGTTATAGTTTTCAATGAGCGGAATTGCCTCCAAAAGGTCCTCAAGGATAAAGTCATAAACATTTGATACAGGTGCCCTTGGGTTACCCATTGCATCAGCACTTGCAGGCTCAGTATATATCGGTACGCCTGGCATATCCTGCGCAATTGCATAAGTATGCTGGAAATAACGGATCAGATTAAAGTAGGAATATGCACGAAGCGCTTTAGCCTGGCCAATAATAGCATCCTTATGCTGCTGAGGACCTGAAGCATCATCAATATTAACAAGTATCAGGTTAGCATTGTTTATGGTTCTGTAAAAGAATTGCCATATCGAGCTGGGTTTGAATATGTCACCACGGGTGTGTCCCCAAAGGTTATAGTCAAAAACATACCAGCCGCCCCATACTACTATGTCCTGGCCGGCTGCGGCATCATTTGTCATAATCAGGGAAGGAATTCCGTGATCATCCATCCTTCCGGCACCTCCGCCATTATATCTTCTTAAGTGGTAATAAATACCGTTAAGAGCTGTCTGGGCACCATCAGTTGTCTGAAATGCTTCAGCATCAGATATATCTGATGAGGGGTTCGTTTCAAGAAAATCGTCCTCGCATCCCGGCAAAACTATTATTGTACCGAAAAGCAATGCAATTAACACTATTTTATATTTATGTAGTTTCATATCTATTTCTTTAAAATATTATTAAAAACCGACACGAAGTCCGATTGATACAGATTTTAGCGGAGGCAGCCTGTGCCCTGTGGTTCCTCCAAAGCTCTGTTCCGGGTCAGTCCCCCTTCTGGCAGCACTGCCAAAAGTAAGCATATTGTCCGCCTGCACATAAATATATGCAGCGTCCATATTAAGGCGGTTAAGCAAATCTCCAGGCAGATGATATCCAAAGGATACATTGCGCAAACGCAGGAAGGTGTTATCATAAAGGAACCTTGTGGAGTATGAACCCATATAGGCTGCCTGCTGTGACGAGATACGCGGCATATCAGAACCGGTATTTTCAGGTGTCCACCTGTCAAGCATATCCTCATGATAGGCAAAACCAGCCCTGTTGCTCATCATACCCGCATAATCATTGTCATACAACTTGCCACCTATGCTGTAATACAGAAAAACCGACAGTTCAAAGTTATTATACCTGAATTCGTTTATAAATCCACCATAAAGGTCGGGAATACTGTTACCATAAAAGTCGCGCTGATCCTGGGCTCCGACATCACCGTAGTTTTCCGTTTTCTCCCTTCCTATTATGATTTTATCACCTTGATCATCAAGGATAAATGCACCCTGGGCGTCAGTTTCGAATATATTTTTCCACCACTGGCTGTTACCTGTTTCAGGATTTACACCAGCCCACTCGGGCATAAAAAACTCATACATGGAAACGCCTTCAATCCAGTTTCCGACCCTCTCCTGCGGCAGACTTGTAATCTCATTCCTGTAATGAGAAGCATTGAAGTCAATGTTCCACTGGAAAGAACCCGTATTCAGAACCAATACATATACATCCAATTCAAAGCCCCTGTTCTGTACATCAGCAATATTTGCATCTACGCTTCCGAAGCCGGTAGACATTGGCAACGGTCTTGCAAAAAGAAGGTCCTTTGAATCCCTTATATAATACTCAAGTGAACCATCCACCCTGTCGAAAAACCGGAAATTAAGCCCCACATTGAACTGTAGGTTTGTTTCCCATTTAAGGTCAGGAGTGGGCAGGCGGGAGACAAGCATCCCCGGATAGCTTCCGTCATTCATACCTGTTGCGAAAAGCCCCTGATATGCATAGAGCGATATACGGTCATTACCAACGGCACCGTAACTGGCCCTGAGCTGCAGGTTATCAATCCAGTCAACATCATCGAGGAAATCTTCCTCAGAAATCCTCCATGAAGCACCGGTCGACCAGAAATTACCCCAACGGGTATCCGGGTGAAACCTTGAAGACCCGTCGGTACGGAAACTACCTGATAAATAGTACCTGTTGTCATAGTTATATTCAAGCCTGCTCAGATAACTTATTAGGCGGTAATTGTCCTCATAAGACCATGCATCTGTTATTGTGGCTGCCGAAGCGAGCTCATAAAGACCAATAAATGGGAACCCTTCCCTGCCGGCATTAACATAGTTTAGCTGCCATTTATGAAACTCCATACCAGCCATTAAGTTAAAATTGTGCACATCTGCAACAGTCCTTTCATATGAAAGTATATTGTTTTGTGTGAACGCAAAACTTCGCTGGTTGGTCTTTGAGGCAGCACCGCGTCCTTCCATAAAGCCGTATGTAGGATTGGTGTACGACTGATCCCAGTTAATTGAATAGTCAACACTTAATGATGATCTTAGCTTCAAACCAGGCATGAAAGTAACATCAACGAAACTTCTGCTTGTTACATTATCATACCAAAACAGAGTACGGTTATATTCTGCATCGGCAAGGGGATTCCACATTGACCACTCCCTGCGGTAAGGGCCATAGTCAAATATCCTGTTCCCTTCGTCATCCCTTTTATATTCCTGTTTTTCAAAATCGTACTGCCATATAGGGTATATCGGCGGAAGAGAGCGCATAAACCATACGGCACCGGCACTGTAAGGTTCAACACCGTGAGAAATGGAAGTATTGGTACCTATTTCCAGCCAGTCTCTGACACGTGAACTTGCATTAACACGTCCGGAAAACCTTTCAAATTCCTGAACTGTAAAGACGCCACGATCCTGCATGTAACTTCCCGATATAAAATACTGGGTCCTGCCTTCATGTGCTGTCCCACTGGCATTCAGAGTGTATTCCTGATGTAATTGTGGCTGTATAAGTTCACCTTCCCAGTCACCCTCAAAAAGAAGATTGGCACCTGGCCTTATCTTTCCATCATCAGTAAAGGGATTATCTACATCGAATGGATTAATGTTAAGTGTAGGTATAACATTTTCGGTAGCATATTGTGCTGCCGCTTCAGGGCTGGCACCCACATCCAGCTGTCCGTTATAGATGGACTCCCAGGTAAGCTCAAAATATTCCCTTGAATCTGCCCTGTTGGGGTAGGGAACAGCCATTGCCACAGAACCAAATGTACTTGTAAACTCAATCCTTGGTCTGTCGGTCGTACCACTTTTTGTGGTAATCATAATGACACCTCCCGCGGCTCGTGAACCGTAAAGCGCAGCAGCAGTTGCATCCTTGAGAATCGTTATCGATTCAATGTCAGTAGCGCTAATGGAGCTAATGTTACCAGAAAAGGGTACCCCATCAACAACATACAAAGGGGCACTGCTTGCATAGAGTGATCCTACACCTCTGATACGAATGTTACCACCGCTTCCGGGACGACCTGAGGTATTAAGTACCTGTACACCGGAACTTACTCCCTGAAGCGCCCTGGTAACATTTGATGTCTGAATTCTTTCAATCTGATCACTGGATACTACAGATGCTGAACCTGTGTAAGTACTCCTCCTTGTGGTGCCGTAAGCAACCACCATCACTTCATCAAGCAGAAGCAGATCAGATTCAAGCTCAATGTTAAAGTGTCTGTCCTGATCAGGTACAGTAATCTCCTTGGTTATATAACCGACAAAGGAGAAGTCAATAAACTGTGCCCCATCAGGAACGTCGAGGCTAAACCGGCCCTCAGCATCCGTAATGGTTGCTACATTTGTGCCTCTGGCCAGTACTGTAACCCCGGGTAACGTAGATCCCTCTTCGCTGCATCTTACCACCCCGGAAACCTCAACGGACTGTGCCATGAGAAACTTGGTGGTAAAACACATCAGAAGTAAAAATAAAACCAGGCATTTTTTCATGATAAATGTGTTTTGGTTGTTAATTGATATTTAATAAAATAAATAAAAGGATATATATAGAG
>SLKR01000089.1 GCA_007134525.1 Bacteroidales bacterium
ATGCTTACTGCCGGTCTTGTGGCTGCCAGGTAAAGGATTAAAAACACTATTTTTGCACAAACGGTAATATTTGCAGTTTATATGAAAGACAAAATGAGAACTTTTTGCATAATAATCTTTTTTACAATTACTTTTTCACTGCCGGCAGCAGCGGGCGAATATGTTGTAATGCTCTCCATGGACGGTTTCAGGTGGGATTATGCCCAGAGGGTACCTACTCCAAACCTGGACCGGATTGCCGCCAGTGGAGTTGTTGCCGAATACGTAAAACCTGCATTCCCCAGCAACACATTCCCGAATCACTACACTATAGCCACAGGACTTTACCCTGACAACCATGGAATTGTAAACAACAGCTTTTACTGTCCGCAAATGGATATGACATACCGTATGCGCGACAGGGAGGCGGTTGAAAACGGTGATTTTTATGATGGCGAACCAATATGGGTAACTGCGGAAAATCAGGGGGTAACCAGCGCATCATATTTTTGGGTTGGGTCAGAGGCCCCAATAAAAGGCGTTCAGCCAACATACTGGAAAGAATACGATACAAGTATTTCTTTCGGAGACAGGATAGATACGGTAGCTTACTGGCTTCAGCTTCCTGAGGAAATACGCCCTGGGCTGATTACATTCTATTTCAACGAACCTGACGGACAGGGACACAGAACCGGGCCGGAAAGCCGGGAAATTGACATGCTTGTTATGGAACTTGACAGCCTGATTGGTGTATTCATAGGCAAGATGGAGCAGCTACCGGTAGCAGACAAAATAAATATAATAGTAACATCCGATCACGGAATGACACAACGGAGCCCCGGAAGATACATCAACCTGGAAGATTATATCGACCGCGAATGGGTGGATATATGGTTTGGAGGTAACCCCATGATGATGTGGCGGGCTGCTGAAAATATGACCGACACCATCTACAGTATCCTCAGTGAAGTTGAGAACATGAACATATGGAGAACAGGCGAACTCCCTGAAAGGCTCAACTTCGGGCACAACCCAAGAACCCTAGATCTGGTCTTACTTGCCGCTAACGGATGGAATATAGGATGGGGCGAGGAATTCGGGCAGTCATTGTCGGGAGGGGGCCATGGATGGGATAACGAAAAAAAAGACATGCATACGATTTTCTATGCAATGGGGCCGGCATTCAAAGAAGGGCACCGTCATAGTGCCTTCGAATTAGTTGACATATATCCCTTAATTGCCCATATCATAGGGCTCAGGCCAGCTGAAACCGACGGGCGTATAGATAGAGTGAGCGGAATGCTAAAATAGCACCCATGGCAACACAGTACCGCGCTTTTGAGCGTTTCCCGTCCAGGCAGCTTAATATTGGCGGGATGTCACTTGGAGGAGACAGCCCGGTACGGATACAGTCGATGACCACCACCGACACCACCAACGTAAAAGCAACTGCCAGGCAATGTATCAGCTGCTTCAGAGCCGGCGCGGACATGATGCGCATTGGAGTACCCGGGAAAGCTGCCGTTAAAAGCCTTGAGAAGATAAAAAAAGAGATCAGAGAAGCCGGTGTTCATAACCCTGTCGTGGCCGACATCCACTTCAGCCACGATCTGGCAATGGATGCAGCCGGTATCGCCGATAAGATCAGGATAAACCCGGGTAACTTCCAGGGCCCCGGCACCAGACCCGAACACCTGTATTCCATACTTAAACCACTCACAGAAAAGTGCAGGGATCATGGTACTGTTATCCGAATCGGCAGCAATGCAGGGTCATTGCCGGAGCATATACGAAAGGCTCATGGCAAGGGGGCAGAAGCCCTTGTTGAAGCTACAATTGAATACCTGAATGTATTCAGGGCGCTTGACTTCGATGGGATTGTAGTTTCAGTAAAGGCAAGCAGCGCTGCTGAGATGATACGTGCCGGCATTGCCATTGCAGAGAGGATGAAGCATGAGGGCATAAACTACCCGCTGCACACGGGTGTTACTGAGGCAGGAAGCGGCACAGCAGGGCGAATAAAGTCAGCACTCGGAATAATAAGCCTTCTTGACAGGGGAATTGGCGACACCTTCAGGGTAAGTCTTACTGAAAGCCCGGAAAAAGAAGTAGAGTTCGCAAAACTTATCCTTGAGGGTAGTTCAACAAACAGCACTGCCCAGGCTATATGCCCTGAAGGCGACACAATTGAAATACATTCAGACGAAACAGAGAGTGGAAGACTTATAGCAGACTCCGTAAGGCAGTATGTGGTTTTGCCTGGGAGATTCAAAAAGAAAAAGCTTCTGATAAAGGCCCCTCATGCCGTAAGCAGGAACTTTTGCGGGGAGATCGCCTCGTATCTGATGCAGGCAGCAGGGATAAGCAATGAACACACTGATATCATAAGCTGTCCGGCATGTGCAAGGGCCGGGGCAGATATGGAAATGGTCTGCAGGGAGGTGAAAGCCCGTTTACCTGATGTTCCAGCTGCAAGGATAGCTGTAATGGGATGTATGGTAAACGGCCCTGGCGAAATGCAGCTGGCAGATTACGGAATAATCAGCACCGGAAAAGGATCATTCAGGCTGTTTATAAATGGGGTGAAAGTCGCTGGAAGTTTCAGCCTGGATGAGTCTATCGCCGCATTGCAACAATATATCCCCACAGATAAAAGAAATGTTTAAAAGGTAGTATATTTGCCGTTTAATCCACCTGACCTATTGAGCCATGAACATTCTTATTGCAGGCGACAGCGAGGTGGCACTCCACCTTGCTGAATTACTCTCGGGCGAGAACCATGATGTAACACTGGTTGCCCCCGGCAGAGATTTCCTGAAACTGATAGAATCACACTCCGACCTGCTTACAATGGTGGGAGACTCTACCTCCATTCAGGTTCTGAAAAATGCTGATGTCAGGAGAACGGAACTGGTAATCAGCGCCCATCTCGATGGCAGACTGAATCTCCTTACAGCACTTTTGGCAAAACGCCTTGGTGCCAAGAAATGTATAGCTAAGGTCAATGAGCCCGAATACCTTACCGATGAATGCAAGGAGCATTACAAGGATATGGGAGTTGACTACCTTGTATCACCTGAGAAAATTGCGGCCAAGGAGATCGCCAATCTGTTATCTAATACTGCCGCAGCCGAGATATTTGATTTTACCGAACATAAGCTCTCGCTTATGCTGGTCAAGCTCGAGAAAGATGCCCCAGTAGTGGGCAAGACCCTGAATGAGGTGGCCAGGGAGCATGAACAATACGATTTTCGTGCAGTATCAATTCACAGAAAGGGGAAGACTATCATACCCAAGGGTGATGATGTATTCCATGCCGAAGACCTCGCATATGTCATAACCAAGCCAAAGGGAATCGACCATCTGCTGGAACTAAGCGGAAAGAAAATGTTCGAGATCAATAATGTGATGATCGTAGGTGGAGGGGCTGTAGGTAGTCAGGCCGCTGCTGCACTTGAGAGCAAGTTCAATATTAAGCTCTTTGAGGTGGACCCTGAAAGGGCCAATGAACTATCCGACAGCCTGAATTCCACTCTTGTAATAAACGGGGATGCCCGGAACATTAATCTGCTTGAAAGTGAAAGTATAGGGTCAATGGACGCATTTGTTGCTGTTACAAATAATTCAGAGACAAACATCCTTACCTGTTTACTTGCAAAACGCTTTGGAGTTAAAAAAACCATTGCTCTTGTTGAGAATATAGACTTCATAGATATATCTCAAAGTGTGGGTATTGATACAATTATCAACAAAAAACTGGCCACTGCCAGCTACATAATCCGTTTTACAATGACGGCAAGTGTCATATCCACAAAATGCCTTACCAGTGTTGATGCTGAGGTATTCGAGTTTATGACCACAGAGGGATCTCCGATAACAAAAAAACCAATAAAAAAGCTTAGGTTTCCCCGCCAGGCCATTATTGGAGGTGTTATCAGAGACAACCAGGGTTATATAGCCCACGGTGATATGCAGATCAGGGCGGGTGACAAGGTGGTTGTATTTGCGCTACCCGAGGCTTTTCATGATGTTGATAAAATGTTCAAAAGCAGATAATAAAGGTGTCAGCAAAAACATCTATCAACTTAAAACTTGTAATTAAGTTCAACGGGATTCTGGTAATGATGCTCTCGGCATTCATGCTGCTCTCCGCACTGTGGTCCGTATACTACAGCGAAGCAGTCGCAACCAGGGCTCTTCTTTTATCGGGGTTTTTAACTTTGGTTTCAGGCTTTACCGCATATTATACAACCAGGAAGCACGACTACCGGGATATTGGCAAAAAGGAGGGCTACCTTATTGTAACCCTTATTTATATCAGCATATCTTTCTTCGGAAGTCTTCCATTTTATTTATCCGGCTACATCCCTAATTTCTCGGATGCTTTTTTTGAGTCAACTTCAGGAATAGCAACCACCGGAGCTACAATACTCAGGGATATTGAATTCCTCCCAAAAGGGCTGCTCTTCTGGCGCAGCATGACTCACTGGATCGGTGGAATGGGAATAATTGTACTGACCCTGGCCATATTACCGATACTTGGGGTCGGAGGTATGCAGCTGTTTGTAGCAGAAGTGCCGGGTACAACCCCAAGCAGGCTGCACCCGAGAATCACCCAGACCGCAAAAAGGCTCTGGGGTATTTATGCAGGTTTGACACTAATACTTTCGGCATTGCTCTTTCTTGGCGGTATGGGAGTATTCGACAGTATAAACCATGCCTTCAGTACGGTAGCAACAGGCGGGTTCTCTACAAAAAACGACAGTATCGCAGGGTTTTCACCATTTATACAATATGTAATAATCCTTTTTATGATACTGGGGGCAACAAGCTTCTCCCTGCATTACTTCGTACTGAAGGGGCAATTCAACAGGGTGCTGAACAATGAGGAATTCCTGTTCTTCATAAAGCTAATGGGAGTATTCACGCTGTTTTTCTTTGCAGTCCTGATGATTGTCAACCAGGCCGGAGTTGAGTACACCTTCAGAAAAAGCCTTTTTCAGGTTGTTTCAATAGTAACCACCACGGGTTTTACAACAACTGATTACATGGAATGGGAGGGATTTTTGTGGTTTTTCCTTTTCCTTTTAATGTTTACCGGGGGATGTATAGGGTCAACAGCCGGAGGCATAAAAATGATAAGAGTACTGGTATTACTAAAGAATACCAGACTGGAGTTCAGGAGGCTACTGCACCCGATGGCTGTTATACCTGTAAGGGTCAACAAAAAATCCATACCTCAGGAGATTATACACAACTTTCTTGCCTTCTTTCTGCTTTACATGATACTTTTCATGATAGGTGCTGCATCAATGACAATGTTTGGTATGGATTTCACTTCAGCGATCGGTGCGTCAGCAGCAACACTTGGCAATATTGGACCTGCAATTGCCAACGTGGGGCCAATTGACAGCTATGCAGATATACCCAACCCTGCAAAGTGGATGCTCAGTTTTTACATGATATTGGGCCGGCTTGAAATGTTTACCGTTCTATTATTATTATCACCAAGTTTCTACAAAAAATAGTGATTATAGAACAAAGCCCTTCTTAGAATAAACTCTACATATTATTGATAATGACGGCTCAGGTAAGTACTATTTATTCACAGCGCAAACTAAATGTCGGCCAGGCCGGAAAGTTCCTGGGAATATTACTGATGCTGCTCTCTGCATTTATGCTTCCCTCAGTAGGCTGGTCTCTTTATTATGAAGAAAAATTCACCATTATACCAATAAGCCTGACAATAATTCTTACACTGGCTGCAGGAACCATATTATTTGTAACCAATAAAAAGGAAAACGAGCAAAACATCTCCATAAAAGAAGGCTATCTGATTGTATGCCTAAGCTGGATACTTATGGCCTTCACAGGCGCACTTCCCTTTTATCTTTCCAATGTAATACCTTCCTTTACCGATGCCTTCTTTGAATCAATGTCAGGGTTTACTACAACGGGAGCAAGTATACTTGAGGATATTGAAGCTGTTCCCAAAAGCATGCTGTTTTGGCGCAGCATGACCCACTGGCTTGGCGGGATGGGAATTATCGTCCTTACTGTAGCGATTCTGCCTATTCTTGGAATTGGGGGCATGCAGTTATTTGCAGCAGAAGCCCCTGGAACAACACCCGCCAGATTACATCCGCAAATAAGGTCAACTGCCAAAAGGCTCTGGGGGATCTATATATTTCTAACCATTTTGCAAACCTTTCTGCTTATGCTGGGAGGAATGGATCTTTTCGAAAGCCTTAATCACTCTTTCAGCACTATGGCTACAGGAGGATTCTCAACACAGAATGACAGCATTGCAGGATACTCAGCCTTTATTCAATACGTTATTATATTGTTCATGATACTGGCAGGCACAAGTTTTGTCCTTCACTACTTCATATTAAAAGGGATCCTGAGTAAAGTAAGGCAGAATGATGAATTCAGGTTCTACATATTGGTAATAACTGTTTTCACAACAGTTATTACAACCGGAATATATATTGCAGGCAATTCAGGTCTTGAAGAGGCTTTCAGGCATAGCCTGTTCCAGACAGTTGCAATTGCAACAACAACTGGTTTTGCAACAACAGACTACCTTCAGTGGAATGGATTTTTATGGTTTCTGATATTTATATTAATGTTTACCGGTGGGTGCATGGGATCAACAGGCGGTGGGCTAAAAATGATTCGTGTTCTTGTGCTGATTAAGAATACCCGGCTGGAATTAAAAAGACTACTTCATCCGATGGCTGTAGTTCCTCTGAAAATTGAAAAAAGAAATATCCCCGCAGCAATTGTAAGTAACTTTCTTGCCTTTTTCCTGTTGTATATAATGGTTTTCTTCTTCGGGGCGTCAGTAATGAGCATGTTCGGCCTTGACTTTGAAACTTCAATTGGAGCATCAATAGCAAGTCTGGGAAATATCGGCCCTGCTATTGGCGGCTTGGGGCCTGCTGATAATTATGCCTTTATCCCTGCAGGTGCAAAATGGGTGTTGAGCTTTCTTATGCTGCTTGGCAGGCTTGAGCTGTTCACAGTTCTGCTGTTGTTGTCTCCGGGTTTCTGGAAGAAATGATCTTGTCTGCTATACATCTTGCCTGTTCAATCCTGTCGGCCATTCCTATACCTCCCTGTATATTACCTGCAAGATAGAACCCCCTGTTATTTGCCTCTGCGCGTTTTATTGCTTCAAGCCTTAGGGTGTAATCCTTCCCGTACTGAGGAATTGCATGACTGTAACGGAATATCTTTACAAGCGAGGGATCAAAGGCCGGTATCTGCATAAGCTCCGATACCTCCCTTTCAGCAATACCCAGGATCTTTTGTTCTGAGAGTTCTATTATGCCGGGCTTCCTTACTCCCCCCATAAAGACATTAAGCAGGGCACCACCTGCAGGGGCACGGTTCTTTAAAAAGGCCGAAGGGAAAAGGATCCCCAGAATTTCGCGATTTTCCACAGAAGGCACAAGCCCTCCAAAGGCATTGATTTCCATACCCTTCCAGTCTCTGAACCCAAGAACGATCTGTATAACAGGGGCATAATTAAGACCCTCTATCACTTTGATATCTTCTGGAGAAATAAACCCAAAGACTCCTTCAATGGAATGAGCACCGAGTGTGGATATCAAAACAGGCGAACTGACCCTTTTCTCGACCCCCGCTGAAGAGAACCTGACAGAATAATCCTCCCTGTTTTTGTCTGCTGTCAGGTCAGAAACCTCACAGATGATATTCTTTTTGCCCACAAAATTCTCAATGCCCTCTATAAGCCTGCCAAATCCGCCTTCAGCCGAAAACACCCTTCTGGAAGGGCGGGGGCCTTTCTCAAGCAGGTTCTTTTTCAAAGCACCTATAATAAAGCTTCCATACTCCTGTTCTAGCCTGTATAACCTGGGTAATGCATATTTAGTCACCAACTCTTCCGGATCACCAGCATATATACCCGATATAAATGGATCTACAGCATATTTAAGGAAACTCTCCCCAAGCCGTCTGCGCACCATTCCGGCAAGGGTTTCCTGTGGAGAGTCACCCCGCCTCCGGAAGGGTTCGGCCATTATTCGCATCTTATCACCAGGGGTAAAAAGAGGTGTTCTTACTGCCTGAACAGGACCCTGGGGAAGTGCATTCCATCTGCCGTCCTTCCATATCAGTCTTTTTTTCGCGCTTGGATCGGCAAATTCCATTTTGCAATATCCCGAAAGCATACCAAAGAGGTCACCCACGCCGAATGTATTGTCCACACCGGTATTCGGCCCTGCCTCATAGGTGAAGCCTTTTTCAGAAAAAGTCCTGATAACCCCGCCCGGCTGCCTGCTTTTCTCAAGAACTATACAATCAACACCCTGTTTTTTAAGATACATTGCTGTGCTGAGTCCTGTAAGCCCTGCACCAATTATCACTGCTTCCTTTTTTATCTCCTTTGTCATCAATAATCTGTTTTTTAGTCAGAGCTTTCCACACTGGGGCCACCTGTAATAAAAAAACGGTAATAGACTATAAATACCGTTACTATGCCTGCAAATAACTCAACCCCAAACAGGCCCGAATAAGAAAGAACTTCAGCTATCCGGCCACTTGACACAGCCATTACAAGGCTTCCGAGATGCACCAGTACTATCTGTATAGTAAAATCTGTACCCTCCCTGCAATGCCTCACATTATCCATTGCTGTGGTAAACAACAGTACCATGCCCATGGCATATGCTGCCCACAAAAGTGCTATCATCGGATATATAACTATCAGCTGGTTGCCTAGCCTGTGAAATACAAGGAAAGCCAGCACGGGAATAAGATTGAACACTGAAAATATGATGGCTGCCTTTTCGCGCCTTATCCTTCGCATTATAAAACCTGCACCCAGAGCAGATACAGCTCCCATAACAGTACCGAATATACCGGCCGCAATCCCTACATCCCTTGCGTTGTACCCAAGATCTATCATATAGGGCTTTACCATCGTCATAATCCCTGTGAGGCTGGAGTGAAACACCAGTAAAAAAAGTATGTGGGGCAATATGCCCTTTTGCATGAAAAACCCTCCGATATCCCTGAAGGATACAGATTTGCTGCGGGGCCTCCTTCTTTTAACATTTAAGGGTCTGTATAATGCCAGGGGCAGAAGTGCAAGCAGGACAAAAAAAGACAGGGCAAGAAGAAGGGAGCTCCAGCCCAGGTAATGGTATACAACCAATAGTACCCCGCTGCCCATAAAGGCCCCCGCAAAAGACCCCACCGACTGCATGCTGTTGCCCAGACTCCTTTCATCTTTTTTCAGGGTAAGTATGGCCCAGGCATCGGTTGCTATATCCTGGGTCGCACTGGCTGTAATTGCGAGCACCATCATGAAAAGGGCCGCCATTATGTGGTCTTCAGGCCTGAAAAATGCAATGGATGCAATAGAAATGGCATAAAAACCCTCTGAATAATATATCCACCTCCTGTACCCTTTTGTTGAGCTTCCTGTTCTGTCAACATAAGGGGCCCATAAGAACTTAAGTATCCAAGGCAGTTTAACCAGCTGCATCAACCCTATTGACTCCAGTGAATAATGTTGCTGGCGCATAATTACCGGAACCACCGTTGTAAAGAAGCTCATGGGTATTGACTGAGCCACGTATAGACTAAGCAGGGTAATCAGCTTCCCGGTCCTGTCAGAATTCATATCCTATATCCTGTATCGCACCGTAAGCCCGAAGGTAAACGGACGCCCCTTTTGAACATAATAATTTCCAAGTGCACTGAATGAGAATGCATGGTAGTCAGCTGAGTTAATATTCCTGGCCCATAAGTCAATTTTAAATTGGCCGAAGTCCAGATCTATGCCACCATCAATCCTTGAGTACCAGGACTGATAAAAAGTGTTCTCCTGATCCCAGTAATGCCTTCCGACACCATGCACGGCGAGGCTGAAGATAACCTCCTTCATCCGCTCAAACCCGGTCTCAAGGCGGTAACGAAAGTCTGTATGCAAGGTATGCCTGGGTACATAAGGTATAAAGTTACCTGAAAGGTCAGTCTGCTGATCTGGCATATTGTCGGTAAATCGGGCATGGGTATACCCATAGCTGGCCCTGACCTGCCAGTTTGCAAACGGGATGGCGTGGGCTTCGAGTTCAAATCCCTTGCTGACAGATGAACCTGCATTGCTAAGCATTGATCCCTGACCGCTGGGAAGCATCTGGTATATCTGTTGATCTTTCCAGTCTATATAGAACAGTGAGGCCTGGTAGTTAAGGCGGCTGCCAAATACATTCCCCTTTATACCAAACTCGTAATTCCAGGAGTGCTCGGGCTTGAAGCTTCTGTCTTCCTCCCTCTCAAAAACCACATTGAACCCTCCGGTTTTGTATCCCCTTGTTAATGTGGCAAATGCCCCTGAACCTTCCGACAGATTATATACCAGACCTACCCTGGGCAGCAGCTTTATAAAAGACAGGTCACTCGCAAAGGATTCCGGGGGCGGCATTTGCATTTCTGCTTCCATATACGAAACATGATCAAGTTCAGACTTTTCATAGTCAAGTCTGAGTCCAGCCTTTAGAGTAAGTCCCGGAAACAGAAAGTCGTCAAGCCCCGACTGGTGAAAAACTGCCATAGCCATAGTCCTGATGTCAGAACCCTGGATTCTGGAGAGCGGAACCGGTACCAGCTGCATATTAACGGCATCCTGGCCAAATTCAATATCAAGTTCGTTGCCCAGCGTCTGAATGAACCCGAAAATGCCTGTAACCCAGCTGTAGTCACTACTGTTATCTCCCCTTATGGTTAGCTCCTGTGAAACCATATGCTGCAATTGTTCCTGGGTTGCGAACACCAGGTCTAAGGCCGTAAAATCCTGGTCTATAGCTTGTTTATCAGAAAAATACTGATACGCAGTTACACTCCTTACACTTGTTCTGTTCAGTTGATAATTCGCCACAAGGGCATTTGAAAGTATATGCCTTGAATATGATGAGGGTTGGTTGTAATTAACACCAGGTGAACTGCCGGTTTCCATGTCATAAACAGCATATGGATAACCGCCCTGGTCAAGGTATTCATAATGCGAAACAAATTCAAGCAACAGGGATGATGTAACCTGGCTTGCCAGCCTGACACGGCCGCCAGAAGAGAGATGCTCATCAGCATTAACACCGGTATAGGCATTTTCAAAATAACCATCATGCCTTTTAAAGCCTGCTGAAAATGTAGCTGAGGTTTTATCGGAAAAAGTGAAGTTGTGAGATAAGGTTGTGTTCAGAAAACCACTGCTGCCTCCTGTCAGTTCCATAATACCTTCCTGACCGCTGAACGGTGAGGGGCTGTAAACCTTTATGAGCCCCCCCATAGTGTTCCTGCCGTAAAGGGTACCTTGTGGCCCCCTTAAAACTTCTATCCGCTCTATATTGATCAGATCAAAGTCGTAAACTGATTTTTCAAAATAAGGTATATCATCAACATAAAGGCCTACTGAAGGGGCATTGATCCTTGAGCCCACACCCCTGATATATACCGGTGAGGTAAGCCTTGAACCATAGTCCGGCACAAAGAGGTTTGGTATCATGGTACCCACCTCCTGGATTGAATGGATTTGGTAATCCCTGTCAATTACACTTGCACTAACAGGCAGGGTACTAAGCCGGCCAGACTCGCGCATGGCCATTATTTCTACTGCCTCCAGCAATTGCATACCGGGTATTCCTATGGTATCAGGGGTTTCCCGTTTGTTGCCTGCACTCAGTATATTATGGAATATACACAATATCCCGAAGTACAGGATAAAATATCTGTAAAACATAAATATTGGTTTTTTACCGCTATTGAATATTAAGCCACTTAAACAAGAAATCTGTAATTTTCCTTACCTGGTGGCGGGCGGCAAAAGGAATTAAACGGGATATTACACTGCGGAATATAAAGCCTTCGCAAATAAAACAGTAACGGGAGTGTATCGTCGGGATATGTCCCCTCTGAAAGGTTACCGGTATCCGGTATTAAGCAATCCGGCCCTGAGGATTCAAGCTGGGTGAATGTATATTCAAGGGCTGGAAGATTTTCGCACTCTGCAACATATACAAAATCATCATTGTTACTATGTAAAGGCTTAGCAAAAAACAGCGCATAACCCCAGACAATAAAAAAGATGATATAGGGCAAAGGAGATGCAAAAATACCAATGAAAAACATATACAGACTATTCCTTTTTCGGGGGTTTACGCGGATACCATCCCTTTCTTACTCTTTCTTCCTGCTCTATCACCTCGTGTATACCCCAAAGGTTTGCAAAGCCAAAAATACTAAATATCGCCGAAAGCAGCAGATGGGAGATTAAAATTGAAACCACTGCACCTGCAATGCCCAAAATCAGAAACACATACCTGAAGATCCTCCCGAAGTGGTATTCGCCCATTATACATGCGTACCTTGTAAGCCATATTATGGCAAAGGTTGCTGCACCAGCAGCGAGGCCGTCAAAATTAAGTCCGGGCATTCCAATTCGCTTTAGTATTCATCTTTTCTTTTTGGATTCATTTTTACTCTTCCCTGCTGTACCCTTTTGTGCTGGAAGAAGATCTCCAGGGTGCTCCAGAAAAAAGAAAAGGCAAGGCAGCCCAGTAGTATGGACGCCAAAGGTTTAAAAAACAGCGACAATACAAGGCAGATCATACCGGGCACAAAAAGCATCCACCAGCTTCTTTTGCCAAGGTGGTATTCCATTCTGGCAACAAGAGGGTGAAAAAGCCCTATCATCAGAAACGCTGCGAAACCCGCCAAAAAACCCTGCCAGTTAAGAAACTCCATATTTTATATCCTGTTTTTACCGATTTCAAATATACGTGACAATTTTTAAAATTACCTGTGAATATGCGAAGTTATGGATGCAGGCCTATTTATTTTATATTTGCCTGTACAATAATCGGAATTATTGATGATTAGTGTCTGTATCCCCGTTTACAACCGGTATGTTTCAGAGCTGGTAAAGGCCTTGAAAAAAGAGAGCGAAAGCAGCGGCATTCGGGTGGAGATACTTTTGCTCGACGACGCCTCTGAAAAGGCATACAGGCAAAGCAACAGCAAGCTTGCCGAAATCAGTGGAGTGAAATACAATGAACTTGGTCATAACGCAGGTCGCTCCAGGGTGCGCAACCTCTTATATGAACAATCATCCCAGCAATATCTGCTGTTCCTCGATTGCGATACCATACCTGCAAACGATAACTTTCTGGAGGCATACGCCGAAAATGCCACACCGGGCACAGTTGTATGCGGAGGCCATATTTACAGTAAGGATCCACCTTCACCTGAGTACCTCCTTCACTGGCTTGCAGGGACCAGAAGGGAAGTAAAGCCTGCCGGTTTGCGACAGCAACAGCCATACAGGTCATTTATGAGCAGCAGTTTTTTGATATGCCGAAATGTTTTTGAAAACATCAGGTTCAGTGAAAAGCTTGCAGGATACGGTCATGAAGATACTCTGTTTGGATACGAATTGATGAAGGCGGGCATTGAACTAAGGCATATTGACAATCCGGCTGTCCATACCGGCCTTGAAAAGGCAGACACTTTCCTGGAAAAAAGCGTGGAAGCACTCAACAACCTGCTTGCTGCCATGGATATCACCATAAGTGACCCCGGGTTTATGCAGTCAGTAAAGATCCTCCGGACGTACAAACGGATCAGAAAATATAAACTCTGCGGTATTTACCGGTTTATCTCAGGAATTTTTTCCGGGCCAATGAGAAGCAACCTTAAGGGTCCCAGCCCCAGGCTCTGGGTACTTGACCTTTACAAGCTTTCAGTATTGTGCCAAAAAGGGAGGGAACTTACTTAAGCAATATAGGTTTCCAGTATGGTGCAAGGCTCCTGCGGTACCATCTTGATATCCCTGATCTCAGCAGGGAGCAAAACAGTTTCTCCTGACTTTATCAGCTCGCTGCCACCGGGGTAGTTCAGCATTGCCCTCCCCTCTGTGCAGATATATACAATAAAAGAGTCAACAAACATGTAGTCAGCATTAATTGTTCTGTCGAACTGCAGGATCCTGGTTGTAAAATGACCGCAGCTTACAAGTTCTGTCGCCTTGTTTCTGGCGGCACTATATTCAACCCTGCTTTCGAAGGGCTTGAGGTTTATTACTTCCAGGGCCTCGCCGGTATGGAGTTTCCTTGTCTTGCCGTCACTTCCCAACCTGTCCCAGTCGAATATCCTATATGTAATATCTGAAGACTGCTGAATCTCACAAAGGGTAACGCCCTTTCCGATTGCATGAACCTGTCCGGGAGGTATATGGAACACATCACCTTTTTTTACTTTTTCAACCCTGAGTATATCCATAAGGCGATTTTCCCTTAGGCACTTCTGATACTCCTCTCTTGAAACTTCCCGTGAGAACCCGGTTACCAGTTCAGCGTCCCCCGTAGTGTCAAGGACATACCAGATCTCCTCCTTCCCCCTTCCCTGGTGGCGTTCGAGTGCAAGGGCATCACCGGGATGAACCTGTATGGAAAGCTTATCGCCGGTATCAAGAAACTTGAACAGAAGCGGGAAATCATTGCCGAAACGCTCAAATACCCTTTCACCCACGAGGTCTTCCATATACACCTCAATGAGTTCGGTAAGTGAATTGCCTTTTAAAAACCCATTGCTTACCCTGGAAATATTACCCGGAATTGCTGAGACCTCCCAGGATTCACCGCAATTATCAAGATGCGAAATCTCCTTCCCAAGCAGCTCACCAAGCTTTTTGCCTCCCCAGGGTTTTTCCTTGCATATCGGATCAAACTTCAGGGGATAAAGCGAGTAAGTCATATCGTCTGCTATTTACCGGGCCACCGGATATTCTCTTCATCGTCCATTGCAACAGCCCAACTAACAAGGGCAAGTGAGTCATCGTCAAAGACAAACTGCATATGGGCACCTCCAAAGAAAATGATTTTTTCATCCAGATCTTCATCTTCTTCAATTTCATGCTCCTCAAAACCATTTTCCTTCATCAGGCCGATAATCTCATCCTGGCCAAGTTTGAATATTTTCTTTCCGAACAATAAGGCATTTTCATTGTCGGTCTCGAAATTTGTGCAAACATCACCAAGATCCTTCTCAAAATACACAGCATGGCCCTGTTCCCAGTAGCTCCATACAACAACTTCGTGTATCTCTTCTTCTACGTCTATTGTTTCTGTTTCCTGAGGGGGGCCAAGGATCTTTTCAACCTCTCCCTGACCTGCACCGAATTTAATATCACCGAATCCGGTCAATGGCTTAATCTCCAGTATCTCTTTCATGATTTTGTTTTTTTAGGAAGTTAAACGGGGTGTATATGACAAATGTAATGAATTAATCCTTGCGGTTTATGTCATTTTATCTGACAGGAGAGCCGGGTTCCTTTGCCATATGGTTGTAGACCAGCCTGTCTGTCAGCCCAGGCAAAAGCTTGCTGAGAAGAACGGTCAGTTTGCCCTGCCGTGTGAGGATAAGTGTCCTTTTGCGTTTTGCAACAGCCCTGAATATATGCCGGGCAACATCTTCTGCCTTCATCATCCGGGTTTCATTCCTTGGTGATTCACCCTGCTTGCTGCCATCGCCTGCCAGGGCCGTTTTCCTTATATTGGATTCTGTAAAGCCCGGGCATGCAATTAGTACATGAAGGCCGTTTTTCAGATTCTCTATCCTGATACACTCCAGAAAGCCCTGAAGTGCAAACTTTGACGCCGAATAACCGCTTCGCCCCGGCAGGCCTTTGTAACCTGCAATCGAAGACACCCCTGCAAGGCTGCCCTTAGATTTAAGGAGCCATGGCAGTGCGTATTTTGTACAATATACCGCACCCCAGAAATTAACCCTCATCAGGGTATCAATTACCTCCAGGTCCAGACCGTCGAACAATGCCCGCATTGAAATACCGGCATTATTTATAAAAATATCAATACGTCCGAAACGTGCAACAGTCTTCTCGATAAGCCTTTGGCAGTCTTTCTCCAGCGAAACATCTGTTCTGACTATCAGGTATTTTTCAGCATCGAAAGAAATTACAGCCTCTTCCATTGAGGAAGTATTGCGTGCGGCCATGACCACCAGCGCGCCCCTGCTAAGCCCTTCAATGGCCAGAGCCCTTCCGATCCCTGAAGAAGCGCCTGTAATAACAACTACTTTCCCTTCCAACATATCCTTTTGGTTTATGATAACCCCACAAACCTACATCATTTTTTTAAAAAGCGGAAATCATTATTTTTGCTTATCGTTAAAATCTTAAAAGGCGGATGCAGCTAGTTGAAGTCAAAGACAAAAAAAGCAGGAGGGACTTTATAAGGCTTCCCGGAGCCATATATAAGGACGATCCGAACTGGATCCCGCATCTTGAAAGGGATATAGAAGCAGTTTTTGATCCCGGCCAGAACCCCCAGTTCCTAAGCGGCGAAGTCTGCCGCTGGGTGCTATATAATGATAATGGGAAGGCGGCAGGCAGGATAGCAGCATTTATTAACACAAATATTGCCTATACTTTCAAACAACCAACCGGTGGGGTGGGTTTTTTTGAATGCATTAACGACAGGAAAGCTGCTTTCACACTTTTTGACACATGTAAAAAGTGGCTTTCCGAAAGGGGAATGAAGGCAATGGATGGCCCGGTAAACTTTGGTGAAAAGGAAAGGTTCTGGGGTCTGCTGGTTGATGGGTTTGACAAACCACCCCCCTATCTGATGAACTATAATCCGCCCTATTACAGGGAGTTTTTCGAGAAATACGGTTTTGGCAACTATTATAACCAGCTGGTTTACCGCATAAATACCAATGCAGTACTGCCCCCAATACTTGAAAAGAAGTATCAGCGGCTTACCATGACACAGGGTTATAGTTTTGAGCACCTGAAACTGAAAAAACTGGATAAATACGCAGAAGATTTTATGTGCATATATAACGAAGCCTGGGGCAATGTGCACAAAAACTTCCAGCCAATGACAAAGGAAAGGGCCCTTCAGACCTTTTCAAAAATGAAGGATGTTTTTGATGAAGAACTTATTTTGTTCATATACCACAAAGACAGGCCAGTTGCTTTCCTAATTAGCATTCCTGAGCTTAATGAGCTTTTCAGGTATGTAAACGGGAAACTCAACCTCTTGGGTAAACTAAAGTTTATGTACTACCGTTTTTTGGGGAAATGCCGCACAATCTACGGCCTGGTATTCGGTATTGTACCGGAGTACCAGAACCGGGGGCTTGAGAGCGCACTGATAATGTCGCTCAAGAATACAGTTTCCGCCCGAAACAGGTACAAACAGATGTATATCACCTGGCTGGGAGATTTCAACCCCAAGATGATCAGGATAGTGGAGCATATAGGATCGAAAAAGGCCTTTACACTTACCACATACAGAAAGCTGTTTGACGAAACCGCTGATTTTGAAAGGCATCCGGTAATTGATTAGGGATCCTGTCCTGAAAATCCCCAAAAAACTTTGCTATTTTAAAATATGCCAGTATCTTTGCACTCGCAAAACACAACAGGTTGACTTGGTAGCTCAGCTGGTAGAGCACGTCCCTTTTAAGGATGGGGTCCTGGGTTCGAGTCCCAGCCAGGTCACAAAAAACAGCCTGCAGGCAATAAGCTTGCAGGCTGTTTTATTTATAAGTCAACCAATACCTTTACTGAAGTCATGTTCTGGATATTGTCACTGACAGGGCAGCGTGTTTCAACTTCATGCATCCATTTTTCGAGTGTCTCCCTGCCGGCGTCAGAATCAGGCTTAAGGGTTACGGTAATCTCCTTGTAACCTGCCCTTTCCCTGTCACTCTTTCCAAATAGCTTGTCGGGATTAAGGGTCCCTTCAATATCTATCTTCAGCCCCCTCAAATCAATATCCATCTCTTTTGCAACCAAATGACCCAATACATTAAGGCAGCCTGCTAAAGCTGCCAGCACATATTCAACCGGATTGGGTGCTTTGTTACTGCCTCCCAGATCCTGCGGTTCATCCACTATAATTTCAAAGTTCCGGGCCTTGACATTAGTCCTTGCCGGTGTTTCGCTCTCGGCGTTGATCCTGAATTTTAAATCTGACATATATATAAGTTTTTAGAGTTGTTAATTCATGCACATCTCTCCAAAAACCTTGCCATTATATGTCTCATTAAGTATTCACTTCTTTTTTTCAACCCTTTTCTGCCAGTAGAAGAATAAAAGGGAGAAAACCAGCATCTGGCTGAAGATCTCGGGTATGCCCACAAGGAGCCCTTTTAAAAACTCATTGAAGCTTCCCTCCAATGAAATAAACTCAGTCAAAAATATCGGTGAACCAAGAATGGTCAGACCTGCCAGAAGCAAATATAAAAGGAGCCAGCCGTGTTTTTTGTGTATGTAGAACCGGTAAAAGGGATATAAGAGCAGTGCCAGGAAAAGTCCCCTGAAAACCTGGCCGGAAAATATTATAAGAACTGTCTGAAAACTCTCCATTGGCCTCCAGAGCTTGAAAATTTCCATAGACTCCAGAGCCTCCTGGTATCCGGATATTTCATAAAAAATCGATCCTACAATCCAGTATGTTAGCAAGTGAAGCAGAACGAATTTTGCAAAATATCCTTTTAGCCTGAGCATCCTGGGAAATAACTCGGTTTTCTTGCCAGGTTCACCTTCATTATACAAGACTCTTTCAATATAAAGGAAGATCAGTGAGAACAAGGTAATATGCAGAGCCACTGCAACTATTACGTAAAAGTGTTCTCTTAATGATATTAATGTATAGAGCATACCCTCTATTGAACCTGGCTGCGGTTCGACTGAGCCTATAAGTCCGAGTCCGAACATTGATATTAGGAGTATAACTAACGAATGCCTGTTCCTGAAGCAGAAGTCATAGAAAGGGTAAAGTACCAGGGAAAAAGCAACACCCCTGAGCAGCTGTCCTGTAAAAACGGTTAAGTTCAAAAAGTAAAAGGGTTCGTATAGGTCAAGGGCTATGCGTTCTGTTTCAGGTAATGCATCCCGGAATAACGAAAACAGAAAGGCTACTGCAATATATACCAGGGAGAATATCAGTGAAAACCTTAGTATATAAGGCAACAGCTTTTTATTGCATTTGCTTTTCATATTTATTTTTCCTCCATTATCCATTTGACTATATCATCAATAACTGGTTTGCCGACATTGTTCTTAAAAAAGTACTCTTCCGGAACAGAAGGTTCCTGTCCGGGGAAAAAAAGATGGTTCATTTCCGGGTATAGTATAAATGTAGTTGCGGGGTGATCATTTAAAGCTCTCTTCCATGCTTCGTAATCCTCCATTGTAACCTGGTAATCTCTCTCTCCGTGCAATATAAGTACTCTTTGGGGAAGTCCTGCAGCAATTTCCCCGGTATCATGACGGTTCATATCAGCAAGATATGACGGAGGCATCCCCAGAAGGGTTTCTTTGTATATGGCATCTGCCTCGTTACGTTTCCGGGTAAGGATCTCAGCCACCTCTCTTGCCTCCTCTAGTTGTTCCAAAGCCGCCTCACCTGGCTCATCTCTCAGGGATATTAGGTATTCAAGCTGCCCGGGTATTATCTCATAAAGCTGGCGGGGTGAACCGGCCATTGAGATAACTCCTTCAAGCCCGGGTACTTCAAGAGCAATCCTTGGGGCTATCATGCCCCCCAGGCTGTGTCCGAGCAGATATACCCTTCCGGGATCTGCTTCAGGGATCTGCATGGCCATATTTACGGCGTATACTGCATCCCTTCCTGCTTCGTCCCATACCGAAAAATCTTCGGTGTTAATGGTGTGGTGATTTCTAAAACTTCTCTTTTCGTAGCGTAACACCGCAATACCCTGGCTTGAAAGACCCCAGGCGATATCTCTGAATATCTTATTGGGGCCGATACTCTGATCCATATCATGGGAACCGGAGCCATGAACCAGAACCACTACCGGAAAGTTACTGCCCTTTAAAGGAATACTAAGCATTGCAGGCAAACTTATGTCGCCGCAATCAATTTCGGCAGGTATTTCTGAAAAAGCTGTGGTATCAACCCAGGCAGGAGGTGGCGTGAAACTCTCCGGGGGTGCCATTGTTATAAAAAAACCTGCCACTTTGTCTTCCTGATCAAGACTGATCCGCAAGCCCAGTTCCATCTCTCCAAATACGCAGACAAGTATTACAGTGTGATACTGCCCTGTACTTTCATGCAAAACCCTGCTAACATGGCTGAATTTGCCAAGCTGCTTCTCAAGGCCACCGGCAATTTCCTTGATCTGTTCCTCTGGCACCTGCCCGAGAAAGCTTTCCGAAAACATCCCCATCATTTCGGTAACCTCATTATTTACGAGGTAACCCAGGAAGTTCCGGGCAATACCCTCCTGATAAATAACTTCCTGTGAAAATGAAATACCAGGCAAAAACAATCCGATAATAAATACGAAAAATATTCTCTTTATCTTTCCCATGATCATATCGGATTTATCATTTCCGGGGAACACTGCTATTCTATCAACACAAAACAATTAGAATGCAGCCATAAGCAGGTCTATATCCTTGTATGGCAGGCGGAAGAATTCTCCTATATACTGGTTTGTTACAGTACCGTTAAAAAGGTATACTCCCTGTCTGACACCCGGATCCCTTTTAAGCATGTTTTCGGTGCCCCCTTCCTCTCCTATATTGAGAAGAACCGGGGCAAAAAAGTTACTGAATGCATAAGAGGCAGTATTCGGGACCCTGGATGCTATATTTGGGACACAATAATGGGTAATTCCATACTTCTTAAACACCGGATCGGAATGGGTTGTAATGGAGCTTGTCTCAAAACAGCCCCCCTGATCAATGCTGATATCAACAATTATGCTACCTTTCTTCATCTGGCTGACCATCTCCTCATTAACAATTATAGGAGTACGGCCCCAGGATGAATGAATTGCCCCGATTGAGATATCTGCCGTCTTCAAAGCCTTGCTCAGCACCTTGGGCTGAATTATTGACGTGAATATCCTGACACCAAGGTTGTTTTGCAGACGCCGCAACCTGTAAACCGAAGAGTCAAAGACCTTTACCATTGCCCCTAGCCCCATGGCAGCCCTGGTGGCATATTCTCCAACCGTACCTGCGCCCAGAATAACCACTTCAGTGGGTGTAATACCGGAAAGTCCACCGAACATGCGTCCTTTTCCGTATGCCCTGTCGCTCAGGTAATAGGAGGCTAACAATATCGAAGTATTACCCGCAATTTCACTCATGCTTCTCACGAGGGGGAATGTATTTGCCTTGTCACGTATGAATTCAAAAGCAATAGCGGTAACCTTTTTGGATATTAGGGTCCTGAAGTAATTCTCCTTCTGCATAGGCAGGGCAACCGTGGAAAATATCACATGGCCCGGACGTACATACTCCAGTTCCTGATCACTCAGGGGTGCAACTTTCATTATTATATCAGCCTGAAATACATCCTTTGCAGAATAAACTATCTGGCAACCGGCCTCGGCATACTCCTGGTCGGGGAAAAATGCACTGTCGCCTGCCTTTGACTGCAGAAGTATAGTGTGCCCGTTTTTGCAAAGCAAGGCAGCCGCTTCAGGAGCCAGGGCGACCCTGTTTTCATCATAGGTAGTTTCAAACGGGATACCAATCACCAGGCTGTTCTTCTTCTTTTTTACCTCCAGTGTCTCCTCCTGGGGGCTGAAATGCCATGCCTTGGAAAACTTAATATAATCGTCAGGGATATGCCTCATATTTACAACAAATTAGTTAATTCATTGGAAAGTCTGCTATATAACTCAAAACCTGATCAGGCGCCTTCCCTCCTTCTCTTCCATTTTAACTTTTATGGCTCCCGGGGGAAGCAGGTTCCCAAGTCTCTCCGGCCATTCAATGAAACAATAATTTCCGGAATAGAAATAGTCTTCATAACCGAGGTCATAAACCTCATCAATCGACTTGATCCTGTAAAAATCAAAATGGTATACGCTCTCGCCTGCCTCTGACAAATAATGATTGACAATCGGAAAGCTTGGGCTGCTTACAAGGTCAGTTACACCAAGCAGTCTGCATATTTTCTTTATAAATACCGTTTTACCTACACCCATTTCACCATAAAAAGCAAATACCCTAACTTTTGGGTGTGCATCCAGCAATTCGCCCGCCACATCTGAAAGCTGACCTACATTATCAATCGGGAACTCCCTGTATTTTGCCATTATATCCAAAACATCTTCCGGCGTTGTAGTTTGACTGCAAAAGATAACTGCTATCTGGGTTTAAGATGTACAAACGGTATCATCATCTCCTCCAGAGAAACACCTCCGTGCTGGAAAGTGTCCCTGTAATAGTTTACAAAATAATTGTAGTTATTTGGATAGACGAAGAAGTGATCTTCAAGGGCGAAAACAAAGTTGGCGCTAACATTGTCTCTGGGCAGGAATGCATCTGCAGGGTTTCTTACTTCAAATACCTCGTCTGGATCATACTGCAGATTCCTGCCTGTTTTATACCTCAGGTTTGTGTTGGTGTTCTTGTCGCCCACTACCTTTGTAGGATTGTGAACCCTTATTGCGCCGTGGTCTGTTGTAAGTATTACAGGTATCTTCTTTTCTCCCAGGTACCTTATAATCTCCCATAGCGGAGAGTGCTCAAACCAGCTCAGCGTAAGGGAGCGATAGGCCGCCTCGGTTTCTGCCAGCTCCTTTATAACTTCCATTTCGGTGCGTGAATGCGAAAGCATATCCACAAAGTTGTAAACAAGTACATTAAGTTTCTGCTTCGTATGGTCGCTTATATTTCCAAGAAGCTTCTTGCCTGCACCAAGGTTGAGTATCTTATGGTAGTTAAAGTCAACACCGCCCCCGAACCTTTTTAGCTGTTCTGCCAGTAACTCAGACTCAAATTGATTTCGTGTTCCCTCATCCGACTCCCTGGTCCAGTATTGAGGAAACCTTTTCTGTATCTCTCCCGGCATCAGGCCAGAGAAGAATGAATTGCGTGCGTATTGTGTGGCGGTAGGCAATATGCTGCAATATATCTCTTCGCCAGCAACCCGGTACAACTCCTCTATCCTTGGCTGAATAATCTTCCATTGATCGTACCTTAGATTATCTATCAGGATCAGAAAAGAGCGCTCTTCATTCCTGATAACCGGCAGGCATTTCTCCCTGAAAACCGTATGCGAAAGCACCGGCTTGCTTTCGGCCTGCCCCTTTAGCCAGTCAACGTAATTATCCTTTATGAATCTTGAGAACACATTGTTGGCCTCGGCCTTCTGCATCATGAATATTTCACGCAGGCTCTCATCCTGCGATTTGGACAGCTCAAGTTCCCAATATACCAGTTGACGGTAAATATCAGCCCATTCATTAAAATCAAGAGATGGCGAGAGACTCATACCGATCTGCCTGAATTGCTGCTGGTAAGACATTGAGGTCTTTTCACTGACCAGCTTCCTGTTTTCGAGGTTCTTTTTCAGGGCAAGCAGGATCTGATTGGGGTTTACCGGTTTTATGAGGTAGTCGGAGATATTGCTTCCAATTGCATCATTCATTATTGTCTCTTCCTCACTCTTGGTTATCATCACAACCGGCAGACCGGGAAATCTGGTCTTTATCCGTTCAAGGGTCTCAACACCGGTAAGTCCCGGCATATTCTCATCCAGAAACACTATATCAAAACTGTTGTCCTCAATCAGGTCAAGTGCCTCCGACCCGCTGTTGGTCGTTGAGACATCATAGCCCTTTTCCCTTAAGAATAGTATATGTGGTTTCAGCAGATCGATCTCATCATCTGCCCAAAGAATTCTTGCACTCATAATAGTTGTCAGTTTACACACCGGGTCCATGTGGCGGACCCATTGTAAAAGTGTAAAAATGCAGGTTTTATTGCACCATGCATTAACAAATTTAACTAAAAATGACGAACTTTACCGGAGGCTACTGCCAAAAAAACAGAAAACAGCTTACTTAATTCCGAATCAGATGTCAGACTCAGGCAACAAGAAACTGAAAATCTTTAATGATCCTGTATATGGATTTATTAGAATTCCTGACGACTCCATAATGGAACTCATTGAAACACCTATTTTTCAGAGGCTAAGAATGATAAAACAACTCGGGTTGTCTCACCTGGTATACCCCGGAGCACTCCACACCCGGTTTCAGCATGCTATGGGGTCAATGTACCTGATGCAGCAGGCAATAGAGGTACTCAGGTCTAAGGGTCATGACATAAGCAGTGACGAGGCACTTGCTGCTACCCAGGCAATACTCCTGCACGACATCGGACACGGGCCATTCTCGCATGCACTTGAGAATGCACTGGTTTACGACATGAACCACGAAGACCTTACACTGATGTTCATTGAATATCTCACAGAAAAAATGAACTTCCCCCTTCAGCCCGCACTCGAAATTTTTCGCAACGGACATCCAAAGAAGTTCCTTCATCAGCTGGTTTCAGGGCAGCTTGACATGGACCGGCTGGATTACCTTCACCGCGACAGCTTTTTTACCGGCGTTTCCGAGGGGGTAATTAGCTGGGACAGGATCATCAAGATGCTCAACATTTCAGGCGACAAACTGGTAATTGACGAAAAGGGCATATACAGTATAGAGAAGTTTATCATTGCACGCCGGTTGATGTACTGGCAGGTTTACCTGCACAAAACAGTGATCGCTGCCGAAAACACCCTTCAAAATATAATGAAAAGGGCAAAGATGCTGGCTCTTTCGGGTAAGGAGCTATTTGCCACGCCTCCGTTCAGGCACTTTTTGTACAATAAGTTCAATAAAGAAGACTTTATTTGCAATTCAGATCTTCTGGAAGAATTTTCGCTCCTGGATGATTATGATATCTTTTCGGCAATAAAAACCTGGACAAGGAATACTGATACTATACTTGCATATCTCTGCCAATCAGTTGTTAACAGAAAACTGCCAAGGATCAAGCTCCAGAAGAACCCTTTCAGTCAGGAGGAAATTGAAGCCGTAAAGGACAGGGTAATAAAGAAATACAGCATTGACAACCATAGCGATGCAGACTATTTTGTAAATCACGGAACAACCAGCAACCATGCATACGATCCCGGGGTAGCAAATATAATGATACTATCCAGGGACGGCAGCCTTAGCGACCTGGCAGAAGCAAGTGACCAGCTTAATATCAATGCCCTATCCCGGCCAGTAGAGAAATATTTTATCTCATACCCGAAGGAGCTTGGTGTGATCATATAAGTCCCTGAAAAGCAATGCTGAAACAAATTATTCTTGGCTATATATCCAAATATTGGTAACTTGCGGGCACTTTTTAAACGCAAGTATTAATTTGATGAAATACTCAGCAAGTGAGATTGCCGGTTTTGTCAACGGGAAGATAGAGGGAGACCCTTCTGTAGAGGTTTCCGGGCTGGCGAAGATAGAAGAAGCAAAAGAAGGTACGATGACTTTCCTGGCCAATCCCGCCTATACCCAGTTTATATATTCAACTGAGGCTTCTATAATACTGGTAAGGGAGGACTTCAGTCCGGAAAAGCCCATCAGTGCAACACTTATTAGGGTTAAGGATCCCTACGGGGCCCTGGCAGGCCTGCTGGAGATATATCAGGGTAAAACACATGAAAGAAAGGGAGTTTCTGAACTCGCTTCAATTTCCAAGAGTGCAAAATACGGGGAAAACACCTATGTGGGAGAATTCGTATCAGTAGGAGAAAATGTACATATAGGAGAAAATGTGAAGGTATATCCCAACACCAGCATAGGAAACAATGTAAGTATAGGAGACGGGACTGTGATCTACAGCGGTGTCAGGATTTACCAAAGTACCTCGGTCGGGTCAGGGTGTACAATACATTCCAATGCAGTATTGGGAGCCGATGGATTTGGATTTGCACCACAAACCGATAATAATTACAAGAAAGTTGCACAGATAGGGAATGTCATCATAGAAGACAATGTAGAAATTGGTGCCGGAACCACCATAGACAGGGCCACGCTCGGGTCAACGGTAATTAAAAGGGGTGTAAAGCTGGACAACCTGATACAGATAGGACACAATGTGGTAATAGGAGAAAATACTGTTATGGCAGCACAATGCGGTGTTGCAGGATCAACAAAGATTGGCCGCAATTGTATGATAGGAGGCCAGGTAGGTATTAGCGGACACCTTACAATAGGCAATGATGTAAAAATAGCCGCTCAGACAGGTGTCTCTTCAAATGTAAGGGATGGAAAGATAATGATGGGTTCGCCGGCAATTGAAGCTTCACATTACAAAAAAGCATTCATATATTTCAAAAATTTTGAGAAACTGGTTGCCAGGATAGACGAACTGGAAAAAGAGATTAAGAGAATAAAGACTGATTGAATCTTAAACTTTGCCATGAACGAAAAACAAAGGACCATCAAGGAAGAGGTGACAGTTGAAGGTCACGGATTACATACAGGAAAAAATGTTACGCTGAAGATAAAACCATCGCCGAAGAATACCGGTATCCGGTTCCTGAGAAACGACATTGGAAATGATGCCTTTGTTGAGGCAGATGCAAGGCTGGTTGCCGAAACATCCAGGGGCACCACCCTGGAGAAGGACGGAATACGTATTGCAACAGTGGAGCACGTGCTGGCAGCCGTTACAGGAATGGGTATTGATAATGCCGTAATAGAGGTAGACTGTCCTGAAACACCAATTCTTGACGGCAGCAGCAGGTTTTATACTGAAGCACTTCAGAAAGCCGGAACAGTAGAACAGGAGGCATTCAGAGATGTTTTCGAGATAAAAGAGCCTATAAGGTTCTATCATGAAGAAAAGGATTGCGAAATAATCGCCGTACCAGCCGAAAATTACCGCATTACCTGCATGATAGATTACAAGTCAAAGGTTCTGGGGCACCAGTTTGCCTCCATCGAAAATATAGGAGAGTTCAATGACGAGATATCCCGTTGCCGTACATTTGTCTTCCTCCACGAGCTGGAATACCTTTTGGCCCAGAACCTTATCAAGGGAGGAGATCTCAGCAACGCCATTGTATTCGTAGACAAGCCGGTAAGCCAGAAAGAGCTTGACCGTCTGGCAGAGGTACTCCACAAACCTACTGTGGAGGTCAGAGCTGAAGGAATACTCAACAACCTTGAACTGGCATTCCATAATGAACCAGCAAGGCACAAGCTTCTTGATATTGTCGGAGATCTCAGCCTTACCGGCAAACCGATAAAGGGGCATATTATTGCAAGTAAACCGGGTCATGCATCAAACGTATTATTTGCCAGGCTGCTGCAAAAGCACATAAAAGACAGGATTGAACAGGAGCAGATACCGGTTTATGATCCGGATCAAGAACCGGCCTTTGACATTAATGAAATTAAGAGAATGCTTCCCCATCGCCCGCCATTTTTGCTGGTCGATAAAATAATAGAGGTAACCGACAACTCAGTTGTTGCCGTTAAGAACGTTAGCATGAATGAGGCATTCTTTGCAGGACATTTCCCCAACGAGCCCATTATGCCGGGAGTTTTACAAGTTGAGGCGATGGCACAGGCAGGAGGAATCCTTGTATTGTCAACGGTTGATGACCCTGAGAACTATAATACCTATTTTTTGAAGATCGACAATGTACGCTTCAAACAAAAAGTGGTACCAGGCGACACCCTCATGTTCAAACTAAGCCTGGTAGCCCCGGTAAGAAGGGGTATATGCCATATGCGCGGAGCAGCGTATGTTGGCAGCAAGGTAGTTATGGAGGCAGAAATGTTGGCACAGATAAGCAAAAAACAATAACACATTATATGAATCAACCACTAGCATACGTACATCCGCAGGCTAAAATAGCCAGAAATGTTGTAATAGAGCCTTTTGTAAATATTCACAAAAATGTTGAGATAGGTGAAGGAACCTGGATTGGCTCTAATGTAACCATAATGGAAGGGGCAAGGATCGGCAAAAACTGCAGGATCTTCCCGGGAGCAGTGATAAGTGCCGTACCCCAGGATCTCAAGTTCGACGGTGAAGATACCATCGTTGAGATAGGAGACAATACTACCATACGTGAATTTGTTACCGTTAACAGGGGAACCCTGGCAAGCAACAAGACTGTTATAGGCAGCAACTGCCTTCTGATGGCATATGTGCACGTAGCCCACGATTGCGTTATTGGCAATTACTGTATTCTTGCCAATGCTGCAAATCTCGCGGGGCATATCACTATAGATGACTATGCCATACTGGGAGGGCTCTCGGCTGTGCACCAGTTTGTAAATATAGGTGCCCATGTTATGATATCGGGTGGCTCACTGGTTCGCAAAGACGTGCCACCCTTTACCAAGGCAGCCAGGGATCCGCTTTCATTTGTGGGCATCAATTCAATTGGTCTTCGCAGAAGGGGCTTCACCAGCGAGACAATCAACGAGATCCAGGACATTTACAGGATAATATATCTTAAAAACCTGAATGTCAGCCAGGCACTTACCTATATAGAGACCGAAATGCCTGCCACAACCGAGAGGGACGAGATCCTTAGCTTTATTTCCAAATCGAGCAGGGGCATAATGAAGGGGTACTCTTACAAGGAAAAATAAATTGACCTGGCAATGCAGGTAAAACTTCATGCCGTCGGAAAGAAGTTTCACCACAGGTGGATATTCAGGGACATCAACCTTGTTTTCAGGTCAGGTGGCAAATACGTTATAACCGGCAGGAACGGCAGCGGAAAATCAACCCTGGCAAGGCTTCTGTCGGCATCATTAAGACCCAGTGCAGGCAAGATAATCTGGGAAGAATCCGGAGCGGTCATCGACCCGGACAAGGTTTTTAGGCACATTTCTTTTGACGCCCACTATATTGAACCCACTAAAGAGCTAACCCTCAGGGAACTAATAAACTTTCACCATAAGTTCAGGGAGTTCCCCAAAGGTATAACCACAGAAGAACTCTCGCGTATTTCCGGCCTTAATGCGCACCTTGACAAATACCTGCGTCATTTTTCGTCAGGTATGCAACAGAGGGCAGGCCTTGCACTGTCAATGATCTCAAAAAGCAGCCTGGTTCTGCTTGACGAACCTTGCACCAGCCTGGATGAGTTGTCCAGACAGTGGTACAGAAACATGCTGGGACAATACTGCAGTGAAAAAACCGTAGTGGTAGTTTCAAACAGCAACACGGAAGAGTACACCCGGGATTTCACCGTACTTGACCTTGAAGGAATGTAGTTTCATATTACCTGGCATATAAGGCATTGGGATCCGGTTTTTTTATTACTTTTGTGCCACAAAATTTTAAAACAACTGACCTGTATATTTATGGCAACAACTGCTGATTTTCGAAACGGACTCTGCCTGGAACTGAACAATGAGCTTTACAGCATTGTGGATTTCCAGCACGTCAAGCCAGGCAAGGGCGGGGCTTTCGTCAGGACAAAGCTGAAAAACTTAAAATCCGGAAAGGTATTGCCTCATACCTTCAATGCCGGGCACAAGGTGACCGTGGCAAGGGTTGAAAGAAGACCCTACCAATTTCTTTACAAGGATGATATCGGATTTCATTTCATGCATACCGCTACCTTCGAGCAGATGAGTGTGGAAGAACACCTTATAGAATCACCTGAACTGATAAAGGAAGGGCAGGAAGTTGAGATAGTTTACCACGTGGATTCTGAAACCCCCCTAAGCGTTGAGCTTCCCCCATTCGTAGAGTTGGAAGTAACCTACACCGAGCCAGGCGTTAAGGGTGACACCGCCACCAATACCTTAAAGGCTGCAACTCTGGAAACAGGAGCTGTGGTAAATGTTCCGCTATTTATTGGCACTGGTGAAAAGATCAAGATAGACACCCGCGACAAATCATACGCCGAAAGAGTTAAATAATACTTGTGCATGCAGCTTTCACCTTCAAAAACACTCAGGGAAATTGCCAGCTATATAGATGCTGAGTTCAGTGGTGATCCTGAAACAACAGTAAGTGGGATCAATGAGATACACAGGGTAGAAGCAGGAGATATTACCTTTGTAGACCACCCCAAGTACTACAGAAAGGCTCTTTCATCAAAGGCCACGACAGTAATAATCAATAAACGGATAGCCTCCCGGAACGGGAAGGCCCTCATCTACTCTGAGGATCCTTTCCGCGATTTCGTTGCCCTTGTAAAGAAGTTCAGGCCTTTTAAAGAGGCAGCAGGAATGATAAGCCAGGATGCTGAGATTGGCGAAAACACCCACCTGCAACCCGGCGTATTTGTTGGGAATAATGTAAAGATAGGAAAGAACTGCATTATACACCCAAATGTTGCCATATATGACAACTCTGTTATCGGGAACAATGTAATAATCCATTCCGGAGCCATAATAGGAGCCGATGCATTCTACTTCAAGAAAAGACCAGGCAGCCACGATAAGCTGGAATCGTGCGGAAACGTACTGATAGGGGATAATGTAGAGATAGGTGCAAATACCACCATCGACAAAGGTGTTTCCGGCACAACCACTATCGGGAAAGGCACCAAGCTCGACAACCTGATACAGATAGGCCATGATACCATCATAGGGGAGAATTGCCTGTTTGCCGCCCAGGTGGGAGTTGCCGGTTGTGTAAATATAGGTGATGAGGTTATTCTGTGGGGCCAGGTGGGTGTACAAAAGGACCTTACAATAGGAAGCGGAGCCGTTGTTCTTGGGCAGTCAGGAGTTGCCGGATCGCTTGAAGGAAACAAAACTTATTTTGGATCACCTGCAGTAGATGCGCTGGAAAAGATGAAGGAAATTGCACTGACAAAGAAACTTCCGGAAATTATAGAAAAAATAAAATAGTCAGGGTTAGTCGGAATCCCCGACCTGTATCTCACCGGGCTTGTATCTTGAAGGACATTTCAGCAGCATACTGGATGCAACGAATATATCACCCTCATATTTTCCTATCAGAACTACCTCGTCAGATAGCTCAAAATCCACAGGCTTTGGCCCGAAGTAAAGCACCTCCTCTATCTCTCCGAAACCGTCAACCATACTGAAACTAAGGGTCAGTGTATTGTCTTTCACCTCCTCTTTGACCGGTTTGCCTTCAACAAGGCTGCCGATAATATGAAAATCCCTTCCCGGTTGTTCACGAGCCTCGGCAAAACCCGAATAGGTGTCGGCATTGTAGACAGTTCCTATAATTGCACCAATGGCAATTACCATAAATATAAGTAAAATTATTTGACTCTTTTTCATTCCCTCTTTGCTCCTTTTTCTTCAATCTCCCTGAGCTTGCTTTCCAGGCGGGAGATCTTCTTTTCAATAAAGAAAAGAAAAACCGCAAGCCCAAGTAGTATTATCACCAGAAGCAAGGCAACGACAAGTATCTTTGATTCCATAATATATTATTCATAATTGTTTTCAATATGTTCAGCGATTTTTCCCTCAAGGTGACCGGCACGTGACAACAACCTGAATATCCAGTATGCCAGTATCATCCAGCCCACCATGGCCGGGAAAAAGACAATGCGCATCTCCGGGGCCAGATCACCGGTTGCCAGAGCCGGATTTCCGTCAAGTCCGGGGTGTATTGATGACGACGCCGCACGGGGAAGTATCATTATAAACAAAAAGTACAGCACAAAGGCAAATACATTGTAAACGGCTGCAAGTCTTGCCCTTTTATCTCTCTCCTCTACCGACAGCCTAAGCACTATATATGCAAGATAGGCCAGCAATCCTACTACAGCTCCATTTAATTTTGGATCATTAACCCAGAAGCTGCCCCATGTAAACCGGGCCCACAACATACCGGTAATCAAACCCAGTATACCAAAAACAATTCCCGTCCTCACCGCTGCAAGTGCCCTTATATCTTCAGCTGCATTGTTTGTCGCCAGGTACCTGATACTAAAGACCACTCCAAGAAACATGATAAATATCATTGCAAACCACATGCCTACATGAAAATATATATTGCGGATGCTTTGCCTTAGTACAGGCAGGTCAGGGACTTCAAACAACAGACCGGCGGTTATTACATAAACCAGGATGGCAACCCCAAGTAGCTTCCACCAGCTCTTGCCAGGATTAAACATATACAGCTTGGTTTAACACATTCATATAATTGTATATTACTCCCTCCAAATATAAGGAAATAAAAGCACTGACAGTATTACAGAGACAATCACCAGCATCACTGTGATCAGCATATCACCCGATACCAGCACAAAGCTTGTACCGGAAACGCACATGGCCGACACCCTTGTAAGAAGCAGTAAAAGAGGAAGCACAAGAGGAAACCCCAGTATGGCCATAAGGGTAAAATTACCTCCGGCTCTTGATGCTATGGCAGATACCAGAGTAAATACTGATGCAAAACCCGTCATTCCAATAATCATATTCAGAAAAAACAGCCACGGAGACCCTATGGGCATACCCATAAATACCATAAAGACTCCGAAACCAAAAACCCCCAGTACAAGCATCAGCAAAGCATTGTATATAATCTTTGCGCCTATCATCTCTGTTGGGCTTACCAATGTATAGTAATACAGATGTCTTGCATCACTTTCCTGAATAAAGCTTTTTAAAACGGCATTGATCGAGGTGAAAATCATAATGAGCCAGAAAAGGGCATTCCACTCCCGTGGCCCAATAAGCCCCTCAAATGCCAGAAAAGCCGTGAACATGGTAGCCGCCAGGTAAAGCAGTATACCGGCAATCGCAGACTTCTGCCTCCACTCAACCCTGAGCTCCTTTATAATCAAAGCCGTTACAGCTGTAAACACCATATTTATAACTGACAAAAATTACCGGGTAAAATTACAAATTATCACATTGATACGTATGTGTATCTTTGCACAGCGTTAAACATATATGGCAATTATTTAAATAAAAAACTTTCAGATATTCAAAAAAAATGTTAGACTTGTATTCTGTAATTTAAGTGTAGCATTGACACTAAAAAATTTTACTTTAATTATACAAAATTTAAATAACGGCAACATTTTCTTAAATTAATCAAATACAAAACCAAACCTCATTATGAAACAGACAGCATTGTTAATCAGCTTTTTGGTGATTGCCGGCATTACCGCCTGCTCTCCTGAGCAGCCAAAGGAAAAGGTACAGCCTGTAATACCGATCCAGGCAGAAGCCTTTGAACTTGACCAGGTGACCCTTACCGGTGGGCCATTACTGGAAGCACAGCAAACCAACGAAAAGGCACTTTTGGATTTTGAGCCGGACAGGTTTCTTGCCTGGTTCCGCAAGGAGGCCGGGCTTGAACCCAAAGGAGAAGTATACGGTGGATGGGAGAGTGATGGCTATATCCTTTCAGGCCACAGCCTCGGCCATTATATCTCTGCCCTTGCAAAACATTATCAGGCAACCGGAAATGAAGAGATCAAAAGAAGGCTTGACTACATTGTAGATGAACTTGCATTGGTTCAGGAGCAGCATAACGACGGCTATATTGGGGCAATCCCCGACGGGCGTGAACTCTGGGATGAAATATCAAGAGGAGAACTCCGGCCAAGGGGTTTCCAGCTCAATGACGCCAATGTACCATGGTATAACTTCGACAAAATGTACAACGGCCTGAAGGATGCATATCTGCTTGCAGACAGCGAAAAAGCACTTGACGTTCTTGTTAAGTTCACCGACTGGGCCTATGATATCACAAGCGAACTTACAGACGAAGAATGGCAAACCATGCTTAGCGTTGAGTTTGGAGGGATGAACCATGCCCTGGCAGACATTTATGCGATAACTGACGATCCAAGGCATCTGGAACTGGCCGAGAAATTCTATCACAATGCCGTGCTGGATCCATTGGCAGATCGCAGGGACGAACTTGCCGGACTGCATGCAAATACACAGATACCCAAGGTACGCGGGGTAGCAAGGATTCATGAACTAACCGACAATCCCGACTATCATACAATAGCAACTTACTTCTGGGATCAGGTAGTAGATGCGCATACTTATGTAAACGGAGGTAACAGCCATCAGGAGTATTTCGGAGAACCATACCAGTTATCTGACCGCCTTACCCATTCTACAGAAACATGCAATACACATAATATGCTTTGGCTGACCAGCATGCTTTTCTCCTGGGAGCCGGACGGCAGGTATATGGACTATTTTGAAAGGGCACTCTTTAACCACATACTGGCAAGCCATCATCCCGAAACTGGTATGTACAAGTACAAAGGATATCTTGACATGCCGGCACGCAAGGGTTTCAGCAGCCTGACCAACTCATTCTGGTGCTGTGTTGGTTCGGGCATGGAGATGCATACCGACTATGGCAAGGATATATATTACAGCTTCGGGGATCAACTCTATGTTAACATGTTCGCTCCTTCAGAGCTAGACTGGCTCGAACAGGGAGTCATAGTTACACAGAATTCTGGGTTTCCCTATGAAGGTACATCAAGCCTGAGCTTCTCGATTCAGAGGCCAAAAGAACTCGCTGTACTGATTCGTGAACCACAATGGTGGGGCAGTAATATGCAGATAACTGTCAACGGCGAGGCACAGCAACTTGGCAGCCCTGTTGAAGGTTATCACGAGATCCGCCGCATATTTGCAGATGGTGATGTTATTGAGATAAGCATATCAATGGAGCCACGCATTGAAACAATGCCTGACAACGATAACCGTATCGCATTCTTCTACGGGCCTGTTCTTTTGAATGCTATACTTGATGAAGACCCCCCGGGGAATGTATTGCGTAACAGCCCTGAGGTGCCCCAGCTGAGTGGAACAAAGGAAGAGCTGATCGCCTCACTTGAACCTGTGCCGGGAGAAAACCTTCACTTTATTGCCCGCGGGGCAGGAAGAATAAGGAATGAGAACACAGGCAGGTGGGAAACCACTGATATTTACCTGAAACCTCACTTTGAGACTGTTCCGGAACTCTACACGGTATATATGGACATTCAATAAAGCTCACCATCAGAGCTTAAATATCGAAAACCGGCGGGAGAGCATTTATGAAGCTTTTCCGGCGGTTTTTTTATGTAAAACTCCGTTGAATTATTTATTTTTTCTATTTAATTTCTGAAATTTTATTTATTTTTCCGGATATTTTATGTAAACAAACCCCGGTAATACCATGAGAATATTTACCTTATCATTACTTTCAGCAATACTTATCTCTTCAGCCCTGCATGCACAGGTATGGCACCCCCTGGGTTCAGCCGGATTTTCAGAAGGAGAGGCATCCAGCCATAAGATCCTGGTCATTGACGAAGTGCCTCATGTGGCCTACCGGGATGCTGCCCACGGAAACAGGGCAACTGTAATGCGTTACAACAATCAGGAATGGGAAGTCGTAGGAGAAAAAGGATTCACGCAGGAAGCAGTGGGTCAACTTGGATTTGCACATCACAACGGAGAGCTTTTTTTGTCATTCGGTGATGCTGCCCACGAAAACAGGGCCTCTGTGATGAGATATCATGATGGGGGCTGGTCTTATCTGGGGCAACCCGGTTTCTCATCAGGAACGGCCGGGATTGTTCAACTAGTGATTGAAGGCGGAACATTCTGGGTGGCAATACGCGACGGTGCCAACGGTAATATGGTTACCGTTCTGAAACTGAACGGTGAGCTGTGGGAAGTGGTAGGAACACCAGGCTTTTCAACCGGCGGTTCAACCGAGGTAATCCACCTTGCTGTTGATGATGGAATACCATATGTAGCCTACCGTGATTTCAGCGCCGGTATGAAAGCAAGTGTAATGAAGTTCGACGGGTCATCATGGCAACTGCTTGGTGAACCCGGAGTAACAGGCGCAACCTACGATACTTATAACGGTCTGGCAGTTCATGATGGCGTGGTATACCTGGGGGGATGGCATGGTGCAGAGGCAAAGGCAGCGGTTTACACCTATTCGGGTTCCGGCTGGGAAACTTTGGGCAGCCCGGGAATGTCAGCCGGCCAGGCTACCTGGATCAGCCTGGCCATTACAGATAAGGGGAATCCCTACATTGCTTATGCTGATTGGGGTGACTCCCGCAAGGCATACATAATGCGCTATGATGGTTCTGACTGGGTCATGGTGGGCGAAGCTGCATCACAGGCGGAGGCACAATTTGTAAGCCTGGCATTGTCTGCAGACGGTTCCCCTTTTGTGGCCTATCGTGATCATGCCAGATTAAGGCGCACAACCGTTATGACCTTCGGGGAAGTAACGGGACTGGATTCTCATCCTGTTTTAAGTTCTGTAAATGTCTATCCCAACCCCACCAGAGACCGTTTCACACTGACCTGGCCAGGAGATGACCAGCGGGAGGCGACAATAGAGGTTGTCAGCACTTTCGGGCAGGTGGTTTTTAAGGATAAACTGTTACCAGGTGGAGAAGCGACAATCGACCTGCAGGGACACCCCAGGGGATCGTATTTCGTGAGGCTGTATTATGATGACAATGTAATTACGAAAAAATTATTATTACTTAAATAACTCTAATAACAGGTGATGAACCACTCATATTAAGTGGTGTACGGGCATGTTGTGGAACAAGGGTCACACAATTGTAACCTATAATGATGAAAAAGCCCCTCCATTCGGAGAGGCTTTTTTGGGTGACTAATGGGATTCGAACCCACGACCCCCAGAACCACAATCTGGTGCTCTAACCTGCTGAGCTATAGTCACCGTTTAATGAGCTGCAAATATACATTATTTTTGCGAAATTTGAGGCACATCTTTTACCAGTTTTTTTTAATCTTAACACCCGGATGATACGTCCTCTTTTGCAATTTCTTCGCCTTGAGCATATTCGTAATTTCATGACCCTGTTCTCCAGCTCGGCACTAGCGCAGGGAGTTTCGCTTCTTGTGGCCCCGGTGCTTTCAAGGCTTTTCACACCTGAGGATTTCGGACTGGTGGCGCTCTATCTGGCAATACTGAGCGTACTCTCTGTCTTTTCTACTGCAAAGTATGAACAGGCAATTATGTTGCCACGCGACAGCAGTGCAGCTGTCCATCTATTCAGGCTGGTGCTGATTATTTCGCTTGTTTTTTCAGCTTTTACAGCAGTTGCGGTTTTACTGTTCAATAGCCGGATAACAGGCCTGCTGGGCAATTCTGATATTTCCCCATGGCTATACCTTCTGCCTTTAAGCCTGCTGCTGCATGCAATGGTGCAGGCATCAACCTTTTATGCCAACCGCAAAAAAGAATTCAAAAGCATAGCAACAACAACCATCCTGCAAAATATCAGCCTTAACTCAGTAAGGCTGGGCGACGGATTCTTGAAAATAACGGGTAACGGCCTGATAAGCGGGCAGATTATTGCACAGATGGTGGCTGCGGCATATTTGACAGGGAAAACCCTGACCCGGATAAGGAAGGCCGCGGTCGGGTTCTCACCGGGAGAAATAAAAAAACAGGCCATTGCATACTTACAATACCCGAGATTCAATATGATGTTAAGTCTGACAAATAACCTTTCAGGAAGCCTTCCTGTCTTTTTGTTCACATGGGGCTTTTCAGCCGAGGTTGCCGGATTGTACGCTTTTGGCTACACCTTTGTTTTCAGGCCTCTGGGGTTGTTCTCACAATCCACCCAGCAGGTATTGTCGCAAAAAACAATAGAAAGTTATCACAGTGGCAGGAATATATTTCCCGGCCTATTGAAAATGGCAGGCCGTTTCTTTTTGGCAGGAATAATACCCTTTGTAATATTTGCCCTGTGGGCCCCGGATATCTTTTCATTCCTGTTCTCCGACTCATACAGGGAGGCAGGTACATACCTTCAGATACTTTCGCCCTGGCTGTTTATGGTTTACCTGAGCAGCCCCCTCTCCTTTCTTCCTGAGCTTTTCTTCCGCCAGAAAAAGGCCATGTTGATCGACCTTATATACCTGGTACTTCGCTTTGCGGCACTTATTACAGGGATATACCTTGGTGATCTAAAACTGACACTTATACTTTTCTCCGGCGTAAGTACAATTGTTGTAGGCTATAATCTTTTCTGGTACCTTTATCTTGCAAAAAAGGGGAGCAGTAATTCAGTTGGCAATGTCAGATAAAGGGCCGAAGATCGCAGTTATTCCATCCTGGTATCCTCCTGCTGGCGGGGAATTTTTCAGGGAACACAGTATTGCCGTTGCAGACCAGGGTGCAGAGGTATGGGTTCTGGCAGCAATAGAGACAGGCATTAATGACAAAGCAGGGCTTTTCTTGTTCGGTAATAAAAAAAAGCGGGAGTCGGAAACCATTGGTATAAGCGAGCACTCGAGTATTTTCAGGCGGATACCGCTTGCTGACAGAGTCAATGTAAAGCTATGGACAAGGCAAGTTTTATCAATGTACAGGGAGTTTTGCAAATCTCACGGCAAACCTGATTTAATACAGGCACACAGCAGTATGTGGGCAGGAGTGGCAGCTGCACGGATAAAAAAAGCAGGGGGCGTTCCATACATTCTGACTGAACACAGGGGGAGGTTTACCGGATCGGGGGCGTTCAGAAACCTTTTGAGGAGCTGGCATATACCCCTGCTTAAAGAGGCATTCGAAGGCGCTGACAGAGTTGTTACCGTAAGCAGTTCAGCACAAAGAAGGATACTTGAAATTGCCCCTGCATCAAAACCCAGGCTGAAGGTAATCCCGAATATGACAGATACCTCTTATTTTGTTCCGCCGGAAACAGACCTGCGCAATCCGGAATGTTTTACCTTTGTATGTGTTACAAGCCTTGAAGAAATAAAGGGTGTGGATTATCTTTTAAAGGCTTTCTCAGTTTTGAAAAAAATGGGAAAGGCGGCAAATGCAAAACTGGTAATAACCGGTGGCGGCCCATTGCACGGAAATCTTAGGAGACTGACAGAGCAACTGGGGTTGAATGATTCTGTTTCATTTACAGGATACCTGGACAAAGAAGGGATACTGAACGAGCTGCAAAGGGCAGATTCATTCGTGTTGCCATCACTATGCGAGGCGTTTGGAATAGTCCTGATAGAGGCAATGTCTTGCGGATTACCGGTCATCGCCACTGACTCGGGAGGCCCTGCAGAAATAGTTAACAGAGAAAACGGAGTTATCGTTAAAGCAGGCAGTGCGGAAGAACTTACCGGGGCCATGTACAGGATGCTTTCTGAAGCCGGATTATACGACAGGGCCAAAATAAGCCTGCAAGCCCGGCAGAAATACAGCAGGGATATAATTGCAAAACAATACATGGATCTTTACAAAACAATTTTGGAAGGTTAGGATGGCAAAAATATTGTTGACACAACAGAAGGGGTTTGAATGGATACATGATGATAATGTCTCCTTCAAGGGCTATTTGTACGACAGGCGGGGCAGCTATTTGCAGGCAAGGGAGGCAGCCGGGATCTTTACTGATATTTCAAGTGCAGGACAGCTGGCAAAACTCTTGCAGGGCATGCAGGGGGCATACTCCGTTATAATAAGGGTCAGCGGTGGGATACTTGCTGCAGTGGACCCCGTGAATATGTTCCCGCTATTCTATGCAAAAACAGGTGACGGATGGGCAATTTCCGACTCCGGAGATGCACTGTGCAATCTGTTTGATCACATGGAACCCAATTCTGAGGTACTGCCGGAATTCCTCGCAGCAGGCTTCGTTATGGGCGACGATACACTTATCAGCGGGCTGATGAGGATAAGGGCGGGTGAGGTGGTTTTTTTCAGTGAGAAAGGACAGCTCAGCAGGTACTCAAACTACTACTTTTTGCCAACTAGCTTTTCGGGTGATCCGCCCGCACTGCTCAAAAAGGAGCTGACCGGGATCATGCTGAAGATATCAGGCAGGCTTATTGAATCACTTGGCGGGCGCACAGCAGTTGTCCCACTGAGTGGGGGCTACGACTCCAGGCTGATAGCATCAATGCTGAAATCAGCCGGTTATGAGAATACAATCTGTTTTACTTATGGTGCGCCGGGTTATGAATCAGAAGTAAGCAAAAAAGTTGCTGGTCAGCTTGGATTCAGATGGATTTTTGTGGACTACAGGGATATTGACAAATCAGCTTATCTGGATGAGGAGGTTTTCATGGATTATGTTAGTTTTACCGGAAATACTGCATCCATGCCTTACCTTCAGGAGTATTTCGCAGTCAAGAAGTTAAGGGACGAAGGCCTTATACCGGAAAATAGTGTATTTCTGCCGGGGCATACCGGCGACTACATTGCGGGCAGCTATCTGGAAAAGACAATAAGGAAGCACCGGGGTGAAAAAGACAGGGCAATCAGGATAACCGGCGGATACTTTTGGTTTACAAGGCTAACCGGCTCACAAAAAAAGCATATTGCAAAAAGGGTCAGGAAATGGTTCTACGATTATGAGCACCCCCCCTGCCAGACAGATCCTGTATATGATGTTTTCACGGAAGACTGGGATTTGAAGGAGAAGTTTCCGAAGTTTATCTTCAATTCAGCAAGGGTATTCCCGTTTTTTGGTTATGAATTCCGCCTGCCATTATGGGACAGGGAGTTCCGTTCGTTTTTCAGGAAGCTTCCCTTCCATTACCGCACATATAAGGCACTGTATGACGATGTTATTGAGCAAGAATATTTCAAACCCCTGGGCATATATTACGGGGCCGGGGAGGAAAAGGAAAAACCGGGTGATATAAAGGCCCACAACCTGAGCAGGTATATAAGGCCCCTTGTACCCAGGTCTATCATAAACAAGAAGATGCAAAAAAGGGATTACCTGCTTTACTGCGAATTTACAAAGGCAATGGAAGATAGAACCCTTAATGGCGGACTGCCACAAAAAACCCAGGTAAACAGTTACAATGCAAAGATTTGCCGCTGGTATGCTTCAGAGATTATAAAGAAATGCTCCTCTAAAGGCAGCAGATAAAATCTCTCTCCTACTCCTCGTCAATCCGGCCCCTGAATTCCTGTGTGTAGGAATCCAGGTCATCTGATTCAAGATAGGTTCCCGTATGAAAAAAGGCCAGAAGTGCTTCCATTCTGGCAGGAGGCCTGAAACCAGGAATTGCTGTTACAAGCTGCATCTGTTCATTGAAGAATGCTACCGAGGGATAACTCATCCGGCCCTGCAGCAGGGCAATGGCAAAGCTATGGGATGCACGCCGTTCTCCAATATTCTCATTTTCAAAAACATTTCCCTGAAATACTATCGGTTCTTTTTGCTCGGCATTTAGCTTAACAGGATAAAAATTATCATTAAGGTAAGCGGCTATTACCGGATGTGCGTATGTTTCATTTGTCATTCGCCTGCACCATCCGCACCAGTCAGTGTAAACGTCAACAAATACCATACGAGGTTCTTCCTGTACTTTTTCCTGGGCTTCCTCCATACTCAGCCAATTAACGCCGTTTTCACCTGCATGAGCGGTAATGCCCAGCAATAAAATAAATGACAGTACCACGCCTGCCTTTCTGATCTGATCTGTATTCATAGTGACCATTATTAATGAATGTATATACAAAATTAATTTTTCGTACCCAATAAACAAACCTGCTCTTCTTTTAACAACGAGCTGAATCATATTGTTTGCTATTTTTGTCCTGAATCAATACCGGCTTTAAAACCAACACAACTTAGAGAGTGTTATTTAGACGAAAAAAAAAATCGCAGGCATCACCCGGCAGAATTGTCTGGAACAGGTTCAGGAAAATACCTACTGCAGTGGCTGGCCTGGTATGGATAATACTAATGGCTGTTCTGGCTTTTACCGGATACCTTTACATTCCAGACAGAACACCATATGCAAATCACCAGCAACTGGAGATCTCAGCCCACAGGCCCGGCACCCGCATAAACACTTTATTTGTAAAAAATAACCAGAAGTTCCAGGAGCCGTCTTTGTATGAATTGTTAATAAGGGGAAAGCCACTAAGGCACACCACTGTGCCAATACAGGATTATTACTTCCGCGATTCAATTCTTCATTACGAGAGCTATGCCGGGCAACCCGGCTACCCGGGGATGGAGTCATTCAGAACTCTCCCTGACATACTATACCCTCTTGACACAAGCGTTGAAATAACTGCAGCCGGTAAAGACATCCTTGTATTTACCGATGTATATGGCAATATATACAGGCGCAGCATTAATTCCATGCAGAATGAGGTGGAACAAAACAATATAAGAAAGCGGCATTTTATCCTTGGTACTGATACATTTGGCAGAGACCTGCTCAGCCAGTTGATAATCGGAGCACGGGTTTCATTGTCGGTGGGCTTTATTGCAGTTTTCATCTCACTGGTAATAGGGATAAGTCTGGGCAGCATTGCAGGCTTTTTCAGGGGGCGTGCCGACCAGATCATTGTCTGGGTGATCAATGTGGTGTGGTCAATCCCCACTCTTTTGCTGGCAATAGCAATAACATTTGCCCTGGGAAAAGGATTCTGGCAGGTATTCGTTGCTGTTGGCCTTACAATGTGGGTTGAAGTGGCCAGGCTGGTGCGGGGGCAGGTTATCAGCCTTCGCGAGAAGGAGTTTGTTGAAGCGGCCAGGGCACTGGGATTGAATGGCTTCAGGATTATCAGCCGCCATATTATGCCTGTAATTACAAGCCCCCTGATAGTAATATCGGCAGCAAATTTTGCATCAGCAATACTTATTGAGGCCGGCCTTAGCTTTCTGGGAATAGGGGTTCAGCCTCCGATGCCATCATGGGGAACTATGATAAGGGAGCATTACGGATTTATAATTCTCGACAAGGCCTACCTGGCTGTATTACCCGGTCTGGCCATTATGCTCCTTGTACTTTCATTTATGCTTGTGGGAAACGGCATACGTGATGCAACAGACAAGACGGGAGCAGACCAGGGATAGTAAACCACTAACCGGGTCAGCGTTCCTTGTTACCAAGAAGCGGAACAAACCGGAAGAAGCCCATATTTTCCTCCTCTGTATTATTTTGGTCTGTTTTTGTAATCCTTTTCATCACCTGAGTATCTCCACCACCCACAGGTATCACCAGTACACCTCCTGGTTTCGTCTGATGAAGCAGCGCATCGGGTACATATGGAGCAGCTGCGGTAACAAGCACCCTGTCAAATGGCGCAAATGCAGGCAACCCCTTGTAGCCGTCGCCATAAAAAAGTTTTGCCTTGCAGTTCATTTTCCCCAACAGCTCCCTTGTTTTCTGATAAAGTGAATAGTGCCGTTCTACACTAAATACCCTGGCTCCCATTTTTTCCAGGATGCAAGCCTGGTATCC